>JAZRGE010000051.1:0-7814 GCA_045644025.1 Acutalibacteraceae bacterium
TCACACTTGATGAGTATGCGCACGCATCCAAAACCCATAAGGCCCAGCGTGGTGCTCACGTATTGGCGGAGCTTTGCGCTGAAAAGGCCGCAATCAAAAATCACGTTGCCGCCGCATTTGCCGATCTGCTCTGCCAATGAAAGCAGATAATCAATGGCTTTTGCCTCGGTGGGCACTAATTTTTCTCCAAGGCACTCATCGAAAAGAGATTGTATGATCTCATCGCAGGAGAGTATCACGCCACCCTTTTCTTGGGCTATCTGCTGTGCAACGTGGCTCTTTCCGCAGGCGATGCGCCCCAGGAGTATATATGCCTTAGACATTGTATTTCAGCTTCTTCACGGTGTACTGGCTCATTGCAAAGCTGTCCTTCACAATCTCCAGAGAGTCGGCATAAGCCTGAATATCCTTGCTGAAATCTTCACCCTTAAGGTTGTTGGCAATGGCAAGATAGTTGATGTCGCGATAGTAGCTGTCGCTCATAAGATCAAGCTTCTTCATAAGTCTCCAGCCGCCGGTGATTTCCATCTGCTTCACATCGCCGATAGCCATGTTCTTGATGTTCTGGAAGTTGGCATCGGAGTTGCTGCCGGCTGTGGAGCTCCAAACCAATGTGGCGTTTTCATCCTTTGCCTTGGGCTTTTCCTCTTCCTTGGAGGAGGTGTTGCCCGAAGAAGTGGCATCGGAAGAAGTGGTATCGGAAGCGGTGCCCGAAGATGTGGCATCGGAGGAGGTGTTGGAAGAAGTCACGTTGGAAGAAGTAGTCTCATTCTTCTTTTTGCGCTCTTCTTCAAACTTATCCCAATCGGCTTTGATAGTCTTGAAATCTTCGCCTTTTTCAAGCCTTGCCTTGAAATCATTGATAAGATCGTCTATTTCCTTCTTCTCGGCATCGGTGGCCTTGTCGCCATAGGTGATCTGGATATCGTAGATAAGGCCGAAGTTCTCGGTGTAGAATTTATCCAGCTCTTCATCGGCGATCTTGTTCACGCCCTTCTCGCCGTAGTAGTAGCTGAATATTGTTTCATCATAGCCGCCGCTCATGTTGAGCTCATAGAAGGTGTTGAAGGAAACACCGTTGGGCTCCATAATGGTGGCATAGGCGGTGTAGGAAGAAGAGCTGAAGATGGTGCTGCCGAGGAGCCAATCCATATAGCACTCCTGGTACACGTTGTTCTTAGTTTCTTCCGAAACGGTGAGATTAAGCTCTTTGAGCTTGAGGGTGTAGGCAGCATAGAGCTTGCAAAGCTGCATGGCTCTGTTTTCTACCCATTCAATGTACTTCACACCATCGATATTCTGGCTGTGATAATCCACCATGCCGATAGCGCCGTTCTGCTTATCGATCATAGCTCTGGCATCCAGATCGGCCTGGATAAGAGCGCAACCATACATAGCGGAGGTGATCTCCACGCCGCCGATGGTGAGAGCGATTTCATCCTTGGGATGGCAGCCAACCAGCGAGAAGGCCAGCACCAGCACCAAAGCGAATGCGATTAAGGATTTGATTTTGGACATAAACACATAACTCCATTCTGCCGCAAAAGCGGATAATAAGGCAAAATTAAAGGCCTAAAATAAGCCACTATAAGGAATTATATATTATTTATCCCCAAAAGTCTATAAGATTTTATGAATTTTTTATTTAGCACTATCTCTATTGCTTTTGAGAGGGAAATGGTGTAAAATTACATCACATATTCTTGCAGATAAGAGGTATTTTATGGCCAACCACGCCCAGCTTGTTAAAAAAGTGATAGAAAAGAATTTTTCGCGGCTTAATGCCCCCCAGCTTCAGGCGGTCACCACTGCTCTGGGGCCTGTTTTGGTGCTCGCCGGTGCGGGCAGCGGCAAGACTACCGTGTTGGTCAACCGCATACTTTGCCTTATCCGCTATGGCAATGCATATCACGATCAGGAGATAGAGCTCTCCGATGCCGATGTTGCCGCCGCCGAGGCATATATTGCAGGGGAGAACCAGGAACCGCCTGCCCTTGCCCTTGGCGGCCGCGCAAAGCCCTGGGAGATATTGGCTATCACCTTCACCAATAAGGCCGCAGGGGAGATGTGCGAAAGAATTTCACGTGTGTTGGGCAATGATGGCGAAGGTGTTGTGGCAGGCACCTTTCACTCCGTGGCTGCAAGGATCCTGCGCCGCCACGCCGCCGAGCTTGGCTACACTTCTCATTTCACGATCTATGATACCGACGATCAAAAGCGCTTGCTTAAGGGCATAATGAAGGATATGGAGCTGGATGATAAAATGCTTCCCCTTCGCACCGTGGCTTCCGAGATCTCTGCCGCCAAGACCGAGACTTTATCCCCCGAAGAATACACCGAAGCCAACCGAATGGATCCGAGAAAAAGGCTTATCGGCAATGTTTATGCCGAATATGAAAAGCGCCTGAATTCCGCCGATGCAATGGATTTTGATGATCTGTTGCTTAATCTTAACCGCCTTTTTGAGAAGTGTCCCGAAATTCTGCAGTATTATCAGAATCGCTTTAAGTATATTCTTGTGGATGAATATCAGGACACCAATATGGTGCAGTATAAGATAGTGAAGCAGCTTGCAGGCCACAGAGAAAATCTCTGTGTTGTGGGCGACGACGACCAGTCTATCTATCGCTTCCGCGGCGCCACTATCGAAAATATACTGAGCTTCGAAGAACATTATCCTGATGCGAAGGTTATCC
This sequence comes from Acutalibacteraceae bacterium, assembly GCA_045644025.1. Classification (GTDB taxonomy): domain Bacteria; phylum Bacillota; class Clostridia; order Oscillospirales; family Acutalibacteraceae; genus JAZRGE01. Next base: position 2,697 of record JAZRGE010000051.1, read on the forward strand.
GCCTGGAAGAAAACTACCGTTCCACGGGCAATATTCTCGATGCCGCCAATCAGGTGATCCTTAATAATAAGGGCCGAAAGGGCAAGACTCTTTGGACTCAAAAGGGAAGCGGCGAAAAAATATTTGTTTATAATGCGGCCGATGAGCAGGATGAAGCCCGATACGTGGCCGATACCATTCTGGAGAACGTGCGCCAAGGCGTGCCCTACAGCGCCCACGCCGTACTTTACAGAATGAACGCTCAGTCCAACTCGGTGGAAAACGCTTTTGCCCGCAGCGGCATTAAATATAGGGTGATAGGCGGCAACCGCTTCTACGATCGCAAGGAGATCAAGGATGCCATCGCTTATCTCAACGTGATCGCCAATTGCAACGATAGAATTCGCCTTCTCCGCATTACCAACGAGCCCAAAAGGGGTATCGGCGCCACCACGATGGAGGCTGTGCAGGAGATCTCCGATCAGCTTGGCCTGCCTATATTTGAAGTGATGCAAAACGCAGGAGACTACCCAAGGCTTTCCCGCGCAGCCGAAAAGCTTAAGGAATTCTGCAGGCTTATCACCGATCTGCAGGATCTGGCTCAAACAGCCACCGTGAACGAGCTGCTTATCGAGACTTTAGCTCGCTCGGGCTATATGGCCGCGCTGATCGCCGCAGGCAACGAAGAGGCCGATAGGGTAGACAACCTGCACGAGCTTTCTTCTTCGGTGCTGAAATATCAGGAAGACACCGAATACCCAACACTGCTGGGATTTTTGGAAGAGGTGGCGCTTATCAGCGATATAGACAACTACGATACAAGCGAAGATGCCGCCGTGATGATGACAATGCACTCGGCCAAGGGCTTGGAATTCGATAACGTGTTTATTATCGGCGCCGAGGAAGGCATATTCCCCGGCACAGCCACAATACTTGCGCCCCCCGAGGAGATGGAAGAAGAGCGCCGCCTGGCCTACGTGGGTATCACCCGTGCCCGAAAGGTGCTCCATATCACCCACGCCTCTTCCCGCATGATCTATGGTAAAACAGAGCGCAATCCCGAATCCCGATTCTTAAAGGAGATTCCGTCCACCCTCACCGTGCGCAAGGCATCAAGCCTTAATTCGGGCAATTTTGTGCAGTTTGGCTTTGCCACAGGCAAGCCAAACTATTCGGCAGGTGGCCTTGGCAGCACTCCCTTCCGCCCTGCATCCGCCGCACCCCAGGGCCCCACTTTTGCGGCAGGCGATCAGGTGCGCCACCGCGCATTCGGGGAAGGAATCGTGCTCAAAGCCACACGTATGGGCTCCGATACGTTGCTGGAGATTGCTTTCAGCGGCGTTGGAACCAAGCGAATAATGTCGAATTATGCCAAACTTGAGAAGATATAGCAGGGTATTTTCAAATTTTTGAAAAAAAGTGTTGCATTTTGATTTACAAGGTGTTAAAATACCCTTACTGTGAGTTTTAATCCGCTTTTAGGAGGTGGAACAATGCCAAATATCAAATCCGCAAAGAAAAGAGTTCTCGTCGCCGAGGTTAATGCAGCCCGCAATAAGAGCTACCGCTCCGCTTTGAAGACTGCCCTTAAGAAAGCCAACGCTGCTATTGAGAATAATGCCGACGATAAGAATGAGTGCGTAAAGGCCGCTGTTAAGAAGATCGATCAGGCCACCGCAAAGGGTATCCTGCATAAGAATACTGCCGCAAGGAATAAGTCGGCTCTGGCACTTCGCCTCAACAAGTCCGGCAACTAATTGCCGCTGTCGTAGTGCAAAATCCGCCGTTCCGTTTTCGGAGCGGCGGTTTTAATTTGAAAAAGCAAAGCATAGGTATGTAAAAACGCCTTAGGGGGTGCTGTTTTGAAGAGATGTATAGTATTGCTGTTGAGCATTGCTGTTTTGCTGAGTCTTTCTGCCTGCACCTTAGCCCCCAAGGATGATAAAACCGATGCATCAAGCCATTCGGAAGCCTATGATCTGGCATATAATATGAAGGACTACGGCCACTTCTCCTCCATCTTTGATGAAGAAAATGCAGAGGAGTGGGAATCCAAGGGAAGCTACACCATCCTGCTCAGAGGTCTGCACACCCCTGTTTATGTGAAGATGCAGGGAATGGATGTGAAGGCTGTCAGCGCCCACGGGTATAGCGTGGAGCTTGGCGCCGATGGTGAGATTTTTCAGAATAGCTCTCCTGTGGATATTAAGTCCACCGAAGATGCCGTTGTGGTAAACGTCTCCAGGGACTACGAAGGCAAGACATTTATCCTTTGCAAGGATCAGATTTATAGAACCGAGCCTAAGGAAGGTGTTTCCACCCAGATTTTTGCAGAAAGCGATGGCACACTTTCTTATTATACCTATTGGGGAGAGTATGCCACGTCCTTTGATCAGTGGGCAACAGCCCCGTTGGATCTTTGCGAAAGCCGCGATCAGTTCCTTTATGAAAAGGGCAGTGCCGAGCTGGAAAGCAGTGAGATTGTTTTAACAGCTAAAAAAACAGTTCTTGTCTCGGATGAATACGATCTGGAGGCTATGTTTGCCGAAGCCAAGGCAAACGGAGAATATGCCGAATACGAAACGTTGGATGCTCTTCTGGCCGCCAATAAGGCAAGGGGAGAAGAATAAACTAAACAGCGCGGGCGTGGTGGAATGGCAGACACGCTAGTCTTAGGAACTAGTGCTCACGCGTGCAGGTTCAAGTCCTGTCGCCCGCACCAAAATAAGGGTGCAGCCTTTTGGCTGTGCCCTTGTTTTTTGTATCGAAGGGAAGGACTGAACCTTAAGAAGGTCGCGGCGTGGAGAAAACAAAAAGAGCGGGTGAACCGCTCTTTTTTATTTGATTAAATTTTCCTGCCATTCGGCTTCCTTAAAGCCAACGAGAGTGAAGGCGGGGGAAATAATCAACGGGCGCTTCACCAGCATGCCATCGGTGGCCAGAAGCGCTATCATTTCCTGCTCGCTCATTTGGGGCAGCTTATCCTTAAGCCCCAGCGATTTATAAAGCAGACCGCTTGTGTTGAAAAACTTCCTAAGCGGAAGGCCGCTCTGCTTGTGCCACTCTTTAAGTTCGGCCGCGGTGGGCGGCTGAGCCTTAATATCCCTGAAGGTGTATGCTATGCCGTTGCTTTCCAGCCACTTTTGGGCCCTTTGGCAGGTGGTGCAGCGCGGGTAGCAGATAAATTCTATCATAGCGTTTCTCCTTATAATTTCTGCAAATATTCGGCTACAAGTTTTGCCACAAGGGCGTGGCCCTTGTCGTTGGGGTGAAGCCCATCTGTGAAATAATCGGCATCATCGGTGCCGTTGGCAGGATCAATTCCGGATTCAAGGAAAAGATCCAGAATATTCAGGCCAAAAGAGTTGGCGGCGGCACGGATGTTTTCCACATATTCCGAAAGAGCAGCAATATCCTTTTTCTTGCTGCCATCGCCCCTGAGATTATTTTCGTTTCTTCGGTGGAGAGGGGTGAGAACAACAATTTTGGCGGCAGGGTAGGTGGCCTTCAGATAGGTGAACAGCCAGTTGAGCGCGCCGCAAAAAGTATCGGGAGTGCTATCGGCAAAGGTGCCCATTTCGGCATCGCCGTGGCCATAGTCGTTGGTGCCGCCAAAGACAATCACCACGTCGGCATCCTTATCCAATTCCGAAGCACGAATGCAGAAATCTCTATCATAGATAGGGTTATCTTGGCTAGGGGTGTGCTGGCGGGCGATACGAGTGCCGCCTATGCCGAAGTTGCGCACGTCGGCACCGGATATTTCGGCCAAAAGCGCCACCCAACAATTTTCATAAACCGAAGCGCCCGAGCCTGCGGTGATGCTATCACCCAAGCAAACAATCTTTTTCCCTTTAAGTTCCATAATGATTTCTCCTTTTGCGCTTATTTGAAGGCGTAGATGGTGGTGCTGCGATAGGTCTCGCCGGCTTTCACCACGGGGTTTTTCCACTCAGGATGGTTCACGCTATCGGGGAAGAACTGTGTTTCTAAGCAAATGCCGCTTCTGCGTGGGTAGATCACGCCGCCCTTACCCACTTCGTCGGCAATATAGTTGCCTGCATAAAGCTGCACACCGGGGCAATCGGTGATCACCTTCATGGTGCGGCCCGAGGCGGAATCGGAAAGAACAGCGGCTATCTCGCCGCAGAGCACAAAATTATGGTCGTAGCCTGCTTGCAGATTCAGCGCGTCGTAGTCGGCATCGATATCGCGGCCGATCTTCTTGGCGGATCTAAAATCCATGGGGCTGCCTGCCACGCTGCGAAGTTCACCTGTGGGAATGCTCTCGGCATCGGCAGGGGTAAACTGCTCGGCCGAGATCTGCAACTCCTGCTCCAATGCAAGGTGGGGCTTATCGTGGCCTGCCAGATTAAAATAGCTGTGGTTGGTGAAGTTAAACACCGTGTCGGCATCAGCCTTGGCGGTGTATTCTATCTTAAGCTCGCCGCAATCGGTGATGGTGTAGCACACTCTTATCTCGGCGTTGCCCGGGAAGCCCTGATCTCCATCGGGGCTATGGAGAGAAAGGGTGATGCTGCTTTCATCGTGGCTTTCCACATTCCAAAGCCTGTTTTTATAAAAATCGGGGCCGCTGTGGAGATTGTTGCGGCCATCGTTGGTGCCAAGAGTTATCTCCTTTTCGCCGATCTTAAAGGCGGCGGAGCCCACTCTGTTGGCGTTGCGGCCCACAACCGAGCCGAAAAAGGTGCCGCTCAGGGTGTATTGGTTAGGGTCATCGAAGCCCAGCACCACATCGGCCGCAAAGCCTTCCTTATCGGGCACAAATAGCTTCACAACCGTGGCGCCGTAATCGGATATTTCGGCCGAAATATCTTTGCAGGAAATTGTGTAGAGATAGGCTTCCTGGCCGTTTTTAAGAGTTCCGAATAAGTTTTTCATTATATAGCCACCCCCAAGGGATTTTTTATAATTATACACCGCCTATAATCTCTTTTCAACAATTATAAAAAATAACCCCCGCCCCGAAATTCAGGGTGGGGGTGAGAATCGTTTCATAGTAGGGCTATTGCCATACCGGCCTATAAGTGTATATCATTTTCTTATTATTTCTGCCATATCAGAGTAAACTGCTTGTTATGAAAGTGGATAACCAATTCTTTCTAATAAATCATACAA
>JAZRGE010000052.1:0-4598 GCA_045644025.1 Acutalibacteraceae bacterium
AATGGGCATGCCTTCTATAGGCATATATTCTTATGAACTTTTTAATTTCTTCGGCGTGGAAAATATTATTCGCGTGGGTTCGGCCGGAGGTTTGCTGGAGAACGTGAAAGTGCGGGATATTGTGATCGCCCAGGGTGCTTGCACTAATTCCGATTTCGGAGCGCAGTTTGGTTTGCCCGGCAAGTTTGCCCCTATAGCTGATTTCACCTTGCTGGAAGCAGCTGTGGCAGAAGCAAGGGAAATGGGTTTGCCCTTCCATGTGGGTAATATCCTTTCTTCCGATAATTTCTATTCTGATTCTGCCGATTATAATCCCACTATCTGGGGCAAGATGGGTGTGCTTGCCACCGAGATGGAAGCGGCAGCCCTTTATATGAACGCCGCCAGAGCGGGCAAAAAAGCCCTTGCTATTTGCACTGTTTCTGATCATCTTATCACGGGGGAGAGCACCTCGGCCGAAGAACGCCAGCAGACCTTCACCCAGATGATGGAACTGGCGCTAAGAACTGCAGCGGCCATTAAATAATAGCAAAAAAGTTATAGCACCCGTTAATCTTAAATGGTATTTTAGGATCGAAAGGGGATAGGATCATGTTTATCACTAACAAAGAATCTCTTAAGGCTTATGAAGCAGGCAACCGTGTTTGGCAGGGGATTCCCGGCATAGAGCGCACACAAAACGGCCGCCTTTTTATGACATTTTATTCGGGCTACACCAGCGAGACATTTGGCAATTATGTGCCTTTGCTTAAAAGTGATGACGATGGCGATAGTTGGGAAATTATTGCCTGCGTTGATGAATCCGAGACAGTCCGCTTTTTCGATCCTGTGCTTTGGATAGATCCGCTGAGAAGGCTTTGGCTTACCTGGGCCAAGGCGGGCGATAGAGATTCGGGTGTTTATGGCATTATCTGCGAAGATCCTGATGCTGATGAACTGAAGTGGGGCAAGGAATTCTTTATCGGCGGCGAAGTGATGATGAATAAGCCCACAGTGCTTTCCACGGGAGAATGGATTTTCCCGTGCTCTTCCTGGGCCGAAAATATTGGTGTAGTGCCCCGAATGTGGAGTGAACGCCCTTGGAACAAACTCGTTGATAAGACGGGCGCCTTCACCATAAAGACATCTGACTGCGGCAAGACATTTGAAAATGTGGGCACATTTATTGCCCCAAATAGGCTCTACGACGAGCATATGTTTGTGGAGTTGCCCGATGGCGTGCTTATGATGATAAACCGCGTAAAAAACGGTATGTATAAAGCGTATTCCTACGATTGGGGCAAGACTTGGAGCGGCGCTGCGCCCTTTAATCTGCCCAATCCCTCCACCCGTATGTTTATCCGCAGACTAAAGAGCGGCAGGCTTCTTTGCATAAACAACAGCAATGCTGAAAAGCGCGTGGATCTTACAGCCCATCTTTCCGATGATAACGGTATGACTTGGTCGAAGGGCCTGCTTATAGATGAGAGAAGCGAAGTGAGCTATCCCGATGCTGTGGAAACTGCCGACGGCACAATCTATGTGATCTACGATAGAGAGCGCGGTTCCCACAAAAAGACATGGGAAGATAACCGTGCCTGTGCCAAGGAATTTCTTATGGCAAGGTTTACCGAAGAGGATATTCTGGCCGAGGATTATATTACAAAGGGCAGCTACACCAAAAAGATCGTGTCGAAACTTACCAAATACACAGGCGAGAAGGATTATTATGCCGAACTGGATAACGATCTGGATCATGGTATCTGCAGCGTGCTTATGAAGTTGGATGGCGGCCGTGAACAGATCGTGGCAAAGGTGATGAAGTTCTATCTGCCTTCTTCGGCCCAGATGGCCACGGTGGACACAGCCAAGGCAGATATGCTTATAAGAAACATTCTGGAAGGCGAAGAGGTCGATCTGGAGAAAAATATTAAGCAGCTTATGAAGGTGTTTGAGGCGGCGGGAGAGCCTATTGCCAGCCGTCCGATCGTGGATAAGGCTATTGAGTATATAAAAGCGCACGCCGCAGAGGATTATACATTGGGAGAAATGGCGGCAGAACTTTCGGTGAGTGAATTCTACCTGAGCCACGTGTTTAAATATCATATAGGTGTGAGCCCCGTGGCTTACAAGAATACCTGCAGGATGCAGAAAGCCAAGGAGATGCTTTACGCCACCGATAAAAGCGTTTCAGATATCGGTATTGCCTGCGGATTCAATAGCCAGAGCTATTTTGTGAAGAAGTTTCGCGAATTCGAGGGCATGACTCCCACCGAATACAGAGCAAAAACCAAGAATATGGAATAATTGTGCACAAAGCGCAGGGTGATTCCGTTGACATCCTGCGCTTTGTGTGCTATACTGGGCTTAACTTTTGAAAGGGGAAATTATAATGGATAAATTTTGTGCTAATTGCGGCAACAAACTTGCTGCAGAAGAAACTTTTTGCGGCCAGTGCGGCGCTAAGGTAGAAGCTCCTGTTGCAGAAGCTGCTCCCGTTGTGGAAGTTGCAGGCGATGCTGCCGTTGCAAAGAAGGCTTCTTTTGATGTCAACGCTATTATCGATAAGGCTATGGCTTTTGTTGGCGATTTCATCGAGAAGGCAAAGGCAAAGCCCGTTCTCTTTGCTATTCCCGCAGGTATTGCTGTTGGTATTATCGCTCTCATCATTCTTATGAGCGCTCTCTTCGGCGGCGGCGCAGAAGAAAAGGCTGTTAAGAACTATCTGGATATTCAGTATAAGGGCAAGATCAATAAGATCGAGAGCCTCGCACCCAAGGCATATTGGGAGTGGCTGGAAGATGAGCAGGATGTGACTGTTGAGGACATCATTGATGAATACGAGGAAGAAGAATCCTACGAAATGATGATGGAATTCCTCGAAGAAGAATATGGCGATAACGTGAAGATCTCCTACAAGATCACCGGCAAGGAGAAGCTTTCCAAGAAGAAGCTGGAGAAGATTGCCGATGGTATTAAGGATAACTACGATATTCCTTCCAAGAAGGTAACTGCAGCCTACGAAATCGAAGTTGAAATGAAGGTCAAGGGCTCCGAGGACGAGGATGAAGACGAGAACGAGATTATCGTAGCAAAGGTTGACGGTAAGTGGTATCCCGTTTCTGCCAACGGTTCTTTCCTTGTTGGCTAATCAATAAAAAATAAACCTCCGTGGAAATCTCCACGGAGGTTTTCTTTTGCTTATTTATCTCACCATCGGGGGGATGATGGCTTTGGCCTTGGTGGCGCGCTCGGAATCCACACGGATGAGCACCTCCTGGCCGGGAGCCAACCAATATTCATAGACCTTGTTGCCGTCGATAAGATATTCGTTGTTGCAGATGTATCCCCAGCGAGCAAATTCGCCGTTGTCGCAATTTATGGGCTGAACTTCCTCGTTGCCATGGTAGGTTACCTTTATCTTCACGCTGCCGTTGGCTTCGGGGGTGTTGTTCACTATCATCACATATTTCTTATCTTCCACATCGGTGAAATAACCGATCAGCAGGGGATGATGCGGGATATCGGTCTCTATGCCGGCAATAATATCGTTGGGGCAGAATGCAGGATCGCTGCCATAGGCCTGATTCACAAATTCGGTGCGATAGCAAACGAGATTATTGAATATATCACCGTAGGTTTTGGTGAACTCTCGCTGAAGCTTCCTTAAATCGTAGTAGCTCTGGTTCTTGTGCCACATTTCATCAATCGGTGCATTGCGGTAGTTGATGCAATGGATGCCTTGATATAAATAGTACCAGCCGATGGCCGATGAGCCGCAGGCAATGGATGTCATCATCTGCCAGCGCAAGGCGTTGTAGTCGGGCTCGCGGTAGTTAAAGTGGCCTACTGTGAGCAGGATGTTGCGGAAAGGCACTTTGTTGCGAAGGGATGCTTCGCGATAATACCTAAGGCAGTTGAAATGGTTTGTGAATCCCTGAGTGCCCTGCTTCATAGGGGCATAAAGATCGTAGCTTAAATAATCAAGGCCGGTGCCTTTTGCAAAATCATCCAGATTTGCGGAGAAGCAACCAAAGCCCTGTTGCTTCCAACATATGTCTAATCCGCCCGGCTCCCAATAGGGGAGAAGATTAAGGAAAGGTGTCCAGGTGGGGGCAAGCTGTTTTTGGATCTGCACCATCTCGATGGCCAGCTTGTGGCGCTCGGGGCTGCCCGGCTCATCCACGGCAAACATACCGTAAACAGCAGGGAAGTCCTTAAAGGTGGTATAGGTTTTTTCCACCAGCACGGGATAGTCTCTGCGGATCACTTCTTCGGTGGCCCACCTATCGAAATTGGGGGTAAGGATCACCTTAATGCCGAGCTCGCCGGCGCGGATAAGTATCTTTTTAATAGCCTCCACGGAATCGGCGCAGTCTATCTCGAAGCGTGGTGTTTGCCCAAAGGTGAAACCTGCATCTTTCCAATCGTCTACGCATTCCGGACCCATGTGCTCAATATCTCTGGGGAAGCGCAAAAACTCGTTGTAAAAGGAGAAGGGGAAGGGGCCAAGACCAGCTTCTTTCTTCTTTTTCACAATAGCGTTGATAGTTTCCTTATCCAATATAAATTCAGGTGCGAACATAAAATTACTCCCTTCGCAGTTTCTGATTTTATTA
>JAZRGE010000053.1:0-7508 GCA_045644025.1 Acutalibacteraceae bacterium
AGTGATAACAGTGGCGGGGATTGTGATCTCCACAAGGCCGGTGTTGCCAAATGCACCCCAACCGATTGTGGTAAGTGCGCCGTCCTCTGCAAAGGTAACTGTCTGCAGCTTGCTGCACAGATAGAAGTTGAACTTGCCGATATAGGTAATATCCTTGCCGATCTCCACCTTGGTGATCTCGTTTCTGTACTGATACCAGGGAGAACCGAGGGTCTCATAGTCTGCCATAGCACCGCTACCTGTGATCTTCAGTGTTCCATCGCTATAAAGTTCCCACTTAGCGTTCTCGCCGCAGGTGCCTTCGTATTTCACGATAGGCTTGGGCTCGCGAGTGGTGAATGCCATGTTTTTCTTTATGGCATAGCTGTGAGCAAAGCTATCTTCTGCAACAGAAAGAACCACGTTGCCGCTCTGGAGGAACGGATCCGAGCCAAAGGAGGATACTCCATCGGGAATAAACACAGACTTAAGATTGGGAGTATTGCGGAACACATAACTGCCGATTCGATTCAGTTTGCTGCCTTCTGCAAACTTAACTGTTTCCAGAGAAGCGTTGTTGTATAGGGCGTGGTCAGCAATAGTGATAACAGTGGCGGGGATTGTGATCTCCACAAGGCCGGTGTTGCCAAATGCACCCCAACCGATTGTGGTAAGTGCGCCGTCCTCTGCAAAGGTAACTGTCTGCAGCTTGCTGCACAGATAGAAGTTGAACTTACCTATGTAGGTGATATCCTTGCCGATCTCCACCGATGTGATAGCGTTCCTATACTGATACCAAGGTGCGCCTGCTGCGGTGTAGTCTGCCATAGCGCCGCTGCCGGTGATCTTAAGGGTGCCGTTGCCGCAAAGCTCCCACTTAGCGTTTTCGCCGCAGGTGCCCTGCCACACAACTCCATCATAAGCATAGGTTACATATTTAAGCTTAAGGCTTTCGATACGCTGAATAATACCGGAGCCCTGAGCCACGTGAAGAACCACGTTGGGAGATTTTTCGAATGCTCTGGAAGCGATCTCTATAACGCTTGCGGGCAGATAAACATCCTTAATAGCATTGGAATAATAGAATGCGCGCTCTTCGATAGTTTCCAAGCCTAAGGGCAATGTGACAGTGGCGAGATTTACCATCTGAGCAAAAGAGTGCTCGCCGATCTCAACAAGCTTGCTGCCCTCTTCGAACACAACCTCGGTAGCAAAAGCGTTGATAAATGCGCGGTCACCAAGCCTGGTGATACCGTTGCCAACAACGATCTTCTTGATGCTCTTGCGGTATTCTGCTCTCCACCAAGGGCTCGCGCCAAGGCTCTGGAAATCCATCATTTCGCCTTCGCCGCCAATTATCAGGGTGCCGTCGGCGGTAATCACGTAGTTCACATCTTCGCCGCAGGCGCCTGCGAGAAGAACACCGTCTGTTTCCACAAACTGTCCGTCTTCAAACAAGCATTTGAAGCCGCAAATTTCTTTTGCGCCGTCAAATCCCATACCGTTCTTATCGAAGTTGTAGAACACCAAGTCGATCCACTGGAGTCCGGTCTGGAATTCGTTGTTCACAAAGTACATCACGGTGTCGTTGATCTCAAAGAAACCGTTGTATCTAAAATCAGGGAGATATATGCCGTTCTCATCGAAGGTGCACATCACACCATCAATAAGATTAGAACCGATAAGTTTCACGCCATCCTTGTAGTAATAGGTCTTAACGCCATCAATCTCGAACCAACCGTTGAGCACAGCAACGCCATCGGTATATTCCTTGCCATCGGTGTAGATACCGTTGAACAACTCACCGTTGTTTTTGCAGGCGAGTTTGCCATCGGCATCAATTGCCCAATCGTGGCCCTTGGCAGGAATAGTGGTGCCCCACTCTACTACAGAATCGCAAACCTCGCAATAGGTGCGGCCGGTGTATCCTTTTTCGGTGCAGGTGGCCTCTTTTTCAATAGCAACCGCTGTGTGCTCATGCCAGCCAACCTTAGCAGCTATCTTTGAATTTTTCCAATCCTGAGCACCTGAAACGGATTTAAGGCTGTAGTTGGTGAAGAATATCTCGGTATCCACAATAAGATTTTCCATGCCAAAAGTGCCCAGCGTGGTGGCTTCGTAGTCCTTAACATAGGTGATAATGCCGCGCTGGAGAGCGAGCTCAATAGCCTGCTTCCATATAATGCCTCTCTTAACAAGGGTTGTGGGAGTCTGATCCTCGTAGCCCTCATACTGAGTTATAGTGGATTCCCATGTGCGAATGGGGAAAGAAGCAAGCACTGCTTCGCCTGTCTGAGTGTTCTCACCCACACGGGTAATGGTGATATATGCCAGGTTATCATCCTTCTGGATGGAATAGGTAGCCTCAAAACCTTCTGCAGGCTCGATACCCTCCAGTTCCCACTGACTTCCGTTGTTAAGATCAAACACCATTTCAACCTTATCAACAGTCTCGATATCGGTTGCCACAACGTTCATCCAATAGAGAGAGCCTATAAGGGGGCGATATGCATCGGGATTCTTGGGAACAACTTTAACAGTAGAAGAAGTGTCTGCACCGGTAGCAATTTTAATTTTGCCGCCTGCCCAAGAACTGTTGCCTGCGTTATCGGCAATTTCAAAGCGGATATCGTGCACGCCATCGGAAAGTTTGTTGCCCGAAATATTGATTTTGCCGTTTCTAAAGGTGCAATCAACCTTCTTGCCATCGATATAAGCGGCAACAGAATCGGCATTAAGGCCTGTAGAATTGCCGAGTGTTGTATCGTCGGCCACCTTCACTTCAAAAGAGGGAGTGTTGGTGTTGGTGGTCACCAGTGTGCTGCTGAGTGGCTTGTTGGAATCGTTGCCAACAAGCTCCACATTGCCAAACACCGGGTTCTCGCGGTCTTCCACAGCGGTGGAGTAGTCCACGGTGATATCATCTATATAGAAGGTGTATTTACCGCTGATATTGGCTTCGGTAACATAGTCGTAATAGTTGTAAGAGGCATTAGGGGCGCGGTCGTCAATAGACATATAAACATAATAGAACTGATTATTTGAAGCAACGCCCTTAATGTAATGCCAACCTTCATTAAATTCGAAGAATCGACCGTTGTCATAATCAGTGGAGCCTATCTTCATTTGAATATGGCGGGCATCATAAGGAATATAGATCCAAAATCCTATCTGCAAGGAATCGGTGCAATCTATTTTGGGAAACATAAGATTCAGTGCATGAAAGCCTGTTTCATAAAGCTGGCTGAAATCACATTCCACAGCCAGGGAATATTTGCCGTTGCGCACCTTACCTGTGGATTCATCTACAACAGAAATATAGCCACGCTCATTCTGGCCGTGATACCAATAGTTGCCGTTGGGATCTTTAACATTATTGTTGGGGCCCTTAGGACCATACTGACCGTAGTTGGTATAGATAGACCAACCTGTAAGATCCTGATCCTCGAAATCATAAACGATATCGGAGCCCTTACCCACGCTGAAGGGAACGGTAATGACCAGGCCATCGCCGTGGTGCATTGTGGCGGTTAATGTGCCCTTAAGATTTTCGGGAGCATCTTCTTCGGCCACCGAAGCAAAGGTAAAGTTCACACCATCCAGCACGCCAATATCATTGTTATCAAGAGACATGGTGATATCGCCGGGCTTAAGAGTGACTTCGTGAATACCATCATTAATAGTAGCCTTTATAGAAAGCTGGGCTGTCTTGCCAAAGGGCACAACAATTGAGCTCTGGCTGAAGGCAATTTTCTCAGGAATAACAATTTCAACAGAAGCTTCGCCCACAACCTTGCCGCCATAAACCATCTGGGCGGTAGCTGTGCCAACCTTACCGTTGGAAACAAACAAGCCATCCACGATGGTACCCATTGTGGGATCAGCAAGCTTCCATACTGCATCGGCAGGAATATCTGCTGCGGTGCCAACAAGATCGGATCCCACGGCTGTAAACTGCACGGAAGAGCCGGGGGTGTAGTAGTCGTGCTCAGCGCTTATAGTGGCGCGCACGAACTCACCTGTGGCGGGAGCGGTGGAGATGACCAGGATACCATGGGTTGTCTCACGCTCGGCACCATCGGAAGGAGAGCAGTTGATCTTAAGTTCTTCGCCGGGGCGCTGGGAAAGGAAGGCAGAAGAACCGCCGCCGTCACCGTTAACAGCAACCACACAGCCCAAAGAGATCATAAACTCAGCCATCTCGTAGGATGTGAAACCTGTGGAATAAGGAGCCTGGCGGCCATCGTTCATAACCATAACAAACGTGCCATCGGCCTTAATACCCATAAAAGAACGGGAAGCCTGATCACTTGTGTGATTTTCGGAATAAAGGTTTTTGCCATCCTTCACAAGGAAATCGAAGTTGGCAGGGATAACCTGCTCTTCCCAACCGGTGATAGGATCGGCGGTGGAGCGGATCTGCACCTTGGGAATATCGGCAGGGCGAGCCACGCCATCCTTCTCATCGAAGTTGATAACAGCGCAGGTCTTAGCTCCTGCAGTCTTGCCCTGGCTGTTGGTGTACTGAACACCATCCAGGATCATGTAGCCCAAAGGCTCACCTACCAAATGAGAATTTTTAAGGTAGTAGTCCGAATCATACCAGCTGAGAGCAATGTTCATAGCAGCCACAACATTGCCGTAGCCATTGGCTTCGGCCCATTCAGCCTGCTTAGACATGATCTGCACTCCGTAACTACCGGGTGTAGGTACCATGCCCTTATAGCTGGGGATAACCTTAGTGTACTCGTTGCTGAGATCCACTTCAACAACGTGTGCCACCTGGCGATGCGAACCGGCCGTGTTGTTCAACACGATTTCCGATTCCATAACACCGGGTGCCAACTCATAGTCGTTCTTGGTGATGACCTTGTAGTAGCTGTCGTGTGGTTCGTAGTCCACGGAAGCAGCCATAGCGCTGATGGGCATAACGCTGACCATCATAACTACCGCAAGCACTATTGCCAAAAACTTGGAAACAGAATTTGATTTCATAATTTTCTCTCCCTTTTGCTTTTTCTCTACACACAGCGCCGAGGCGCTGCCATTGATAACTATTTGATCTTGTAGGCATTAACTACGCCGTGATGCGATACTTGCTGGCTCTCGGGCAGTTCTTTTTCGAAATCGCCATAAATGCTGTGCAAATATTTCTCATAGCCAGCGGGAGCAGGAAGGGCTCTGCCTTCGAACTCCACCGAAACAGCATCGTCAAAGACTTCGGCAGGAAGCACCTCTCCCTTGCCATGAATCGGCCACACTACACAGCCGCTGTGCTTTTTACCTGCATTTTTAAGCGCCGAACGGATTTCCTTATCCATTTTAGCCTGAGCGTTTTTATATCCTTTAAGATGTGCAAGCCCGATCCACACTCTTTTCACAACAGATCGCAGCAAGGTGCGCCCGGGATTAAACTTTGAAACAGCCATTCCAAGAGCTCTGCTTGCTACCCTTATCTTATGCCTATCCTTTTGGGCAATAGCCTCGCTATCGTTCCAACCGTCCAACGGAAAAATATCAATATGTACTCCGTATTCATAATCCTTTATTGCTATCTGCCCTTTTATAATTGTGGAAGGATCGCTCAGCTTAGCAAAAGGCATCACGTAGCCCGAATGGCGCTCTCGGCAAAGCAATTCCAGAGCATCTTCGGCAGGAAACGATCTGATAAATCGGTCGTAGTCCTCTCTGGGCAAAATTACGTCGATATCATCATCCCACGGGATGAAGCCCTTATATTTCACAGCTCCCAGCAAGGTGCCGTAGGCTAAGAAATACTTTATATCATTTCGTCTGCAATAATCCGAAAAGCGGTCCAATATATCAAGTTCTATCTGCTTTATTTCCGAAAGTGATAATTTTTCCATTCAGTTCGTCTCCCCTATGATTTTATCTGTTAGTAAAATATTTCTCGTATATATCCAAATACTTGCAGAACTGCTTGTTTGCATCAAACTGCTCTGCTCTTTTTCTACAAGCATCAGCAGTAAAAAGTTTTTTATCGCACACTCTTTTTATTGCTTGCTCCATTTTATCTACATTATCGCATGGCACCACTAAGCCGCTGGCGGAATCCACACTCTCGGGGCTGCCGCCCGTGCAGAAGGTGACAACCGGTGTGCCGCAAGCCAAAGCCTCCACGTTCACCGTGGGAAATGTGTCTTCCCTGGTGGGATTTGCAAACACGTCTGCCGCCGAATAGATCTCGGCCAGTGCCTGCTGATTTTCTGTGCGATGAATTGAGATAATGTTTTCGGGAAGTATACCGTCGGTTGTATCATCGGTTCCCACCAAGATAATGCGATAATCCCCGGGCAGCCGTTTGGCTAATTCCGCAAACACATCCAGGCCTTTGCGCTCGCTCCAGGAAGAAGCTACGCCCAACACTATCTTCTCATGGGGGGCTATTCCGTATTTCTCGCGAACATTGCCATCCATAGGGCAAAACATTTTCAGATCGATCCCGTTGTGCACGGTGCAGGCGGGATAATCCTTAAGATAGGATTCTTTTAGCAGATCGGCCAGCCAAAAAGATGGCGTGACTAACGTAAGATTGCTTAACCCCGAAAACCACTTCTTTTTCCAGCGCCACATAAACCGCGAGTTATCCACTAAGGAGCGAGGATACTGATTATATCGTGGGCAGCTGAAACAGCCTGCTTTCCACTTTTGGCACTTTTCATAAACAAAATGGGGGCAATGACCCGTGAAAGACCAGCAATCGTGCAATGTCCACACCACGGGAGTGCCCTTCTTTTTAAGATAGCGGAACAATATAGGCAGATTCACATAGGAGTGATGAATGTTGTGCAGGTGGATCACATCGGGTGCAGTAGAATCTATCTTTTTTATCAACCTTATTGTGGGGATAGCGGCGAAGCAGCCTTCCAAGCCGGTTAACTTGCTTAAGTTAATGGCCAGCCTGTTCCAAAAGCGGGGGCTTATCTCGGTTATTCTGCCATCGGGGTACATCACATTTGTGCCTGCACCCACAAACATATCCACTTCGTATCCGCTTTGAGCGGCTTCGTGAGCGATGCCTTGCATGATCTTGCCTGTGCTGCCAAAAGAAAAAGCATTTATAGCAACAACTCGCTTATTCATAGCCCGCTCCTTTGTAAATTATTTTAATATTTCTTCCATAGCAGGGATAAACTGCCTATAGTGCAGCATATCGGCCGCTGTGGCAAATGCACTTCTGCACATCTGCTCACGCTCGGCCACCGAAAGACAAATAGCCTTTTTCAGCACCTTTGCCAGCGCTTCGGCCGTGCAATCCTCCACAATAAGAGAGTTCACGCCATCCACCAGATAAAGGTGCATATCCGATGTGAGATTAGCTATCATCGGAGTGCTGTGGGATAAGCTTTCCACCATCTTTGTGGGGAAGCCTGCCTTAGCATAGCGAAGAACGGGTGAGCGCATCAAAATTGTGAAATCCGCAGATTTAAGATGCTCCAGCACTACTTCTCGCTTCACTCTGCCGTGAGCCACCACAGCCGAACCCAATTCTTCCAGAACTTCGGTGC
>JAZRGE010000054.1:0-11850 GCA_045644025.1 Acutalibacteraceae bacterium
AAAAGAAAAGGCTCTTTCTGCCGCGAAAGCCGCTCCTGTTGCTGTGCCTGCCGCACCAATATGTGCCGCGGAAGAAATGACGGCTGAGTCCACGAAGGTCGGCGAACAAACTGAAGAAAAAGAAATCACATATATCGGTGAGGTTTTCCGCACCTATCTTATTGCCGAAATGGATGGCGATATGTATTTTATCGATAAGCACGCTGCCCATGAGCGCATGCTCTACAACAAGATAAAGCAGGATAAGGAAAACAGCCTTCAAATGCTGCTTCCGCCATTGCCCGTTTCGCTTTCCACCGAGGATTACGATGCTGTGATATCTAATCTCGATGTGCTTGAGAGCGCAGGATTTATGGCCGAAGATTTCGGCAACAGCATTTTGATTACTGCCGTGCCTGCCACCGTGGTTGGTATGGATATTTCGGCGCTTATTGAAGAATTTGCGGCACATCTTTCGGAAAAGCGGCTGGCATTTGCCGAAAAGATCGATAGGATTTATGAGACTGCCGCTTGCCGTGCCGCTGTGAAGGCAGGAAATATAAACGGCAGGGAAGAGTTGGAGGCTTTTGCAAAAAAAGTGCTCTCCACTCGCGATATTATGTATTGCCCTCACGGCCGCCCCGTTGCAGTTAAGCTCACTAAAAATGCCATCGAAAAGCAGTTTGGCAGGCTGGGGTAGGAACATGAAAAACAGAATAATTGCTGTTGTTGGCCCAACCGCTTCGGGCAAGACTACTCTTGCTATTGAAATTGCCGAAAAATTAGGCGGAGAGATCGTTTCCTGCGATTCAATGCAGATTTATAGTGGTATGCCGATTGCATCTGCAGTGGCCACGGAAAACGAAAAAAAGAGGGTGCCACACCATCTGGTGGAATTTCTGGAGCCCGAGGAAAGTTTCTCGGTGGCAGAATATGTGGATATAGCAAAAAGGTGCATAGATGATATTCTCTGCCGCGGAAAGGTGCCTGTTCTTTGCGGCGGCACAGGGTTTTACTATTCGTCTTTAATAGATAACGTTTCTTTTGAAAGCCAACCGGGGTGTACCGATCTTAGGGAGAAATTAAAAAAAGAACTGGAAGATAATTCTCCCGAATATATGCACGAAAAGCTCGCATCGGTTGATCCCGAGGCGGCAGAAAAGCTAAGCGTTAGCGATACAAGGCGTGTAATCAGGGCACTGGAGCTTATATATCTCACTAACCTTACAGCAAAGGATAGAGAGATAATCTCTAAGGCTCAACCTTCGCCTTATGATTTTAAGGTGATCGGCATTGATTTTGCTGATAGGAGCAAACTTTACGAGCGTATAGAAAAGCGCATTGATATTATGGTTGAGAACGGCCTGTTGGAGGAAGCTAAAGTTGGATATCTTAGATCCGGCACCTCAGCACAAGCTATTGGTCACAAGGAATTTTATCCTTATTTTAGCGGTGAGATCACTCTTATGCAGGCTATGGAAAATCTTAAAACAGCCACTCGCAGATATGCCAAAAGGCAGCTCACCTGGTTTAGGCGGGATGAAAGGATCAATTGGATAATGGCCGATGAAACCGAGAACATGCTTTCGGCCGCAATGAAAATAATTGCTGAATAGAAAGGAGGAGAAATAATGAAAAAAACGGTTGCACTTAATGTTGTTAAGTGGGTAGCCTTGGTTTTTGCTGTGTTGTTTCTCCTTTATCAGTTTTATCAGCTTTTTTATAATCCCTTCACCACAAGTACCGCTGTTTATTACGAAACTATAGAAGGTATTGAAACCGTTGCGGTTGCTATAAGGGACGAAAAGATTTTGGATAGCAATGCCACTCAGGGTGCCAAAAGATATTTGGTGATGGATGGCGAAAAGGTTTCCAAAAACGGTATTATTGCCGAAATTTATGCTACTCCCGAAGCCGCGGCAGCTAAGAACACGGTGGATGATCTGGATGAAAAGATCAGCAGACTCACCGAAATTCAAAGCTACAACGATCTGGCCGCAGCCAACCTTTCTGCCGTAGATCAAAAAATAAGGCAGGAGCTTATTTTGGCTCTTTCGGCCGATACAAACGGCAAGAATCAGTCTGCCGAATCATTGCAGGAACTTTTGTATCTTCTTAATCGAAGGCAGATTATCACCGGAGACGTGAGCAATTTTAACAACGTTCTTGCATCTCTATCGGACGAAAAGAAGCGCCTGCAGGCGGCCTATAATCTGAAACCTGTTTCTAAGATAACCACCAATTATTCCGGCTATTTCGTATCATCTTCCGATGGATATGAAGAAAAATTGAATCCCAATGATCTCGATTCTATCACGGGAGAGACTATTCGCAACGTGATTGCCAACAGCAACGGCACCGATATGGGCAATAAAGTTATATCGGAATATTCATGGTATCTTGCTGCCGAGCTTTCCTTAAGCGATTCGCTGAAACTTAAAGAGGGAAGCAACGTTACACTTCGCACAAATACCGATAGCAATCCTGAATTGCCCGTTACAGTTCATACAATAAATCGATCGGCCGATGGTCAGAGTGTTGTTGTGATCTTCAAATGCAAGTATATCAACGGCGAACTTGCCGTGATGCGCACGATCCCTATCACTATTGTTTTGGGCTCCTATGATGGCCTTAAGGTGCCTTCAGAGTCGGTTCGTTGGGTGAACGGTGAAAGCGGTATTTATAAGATTTCCGGAAATCTTGCCGTGTTTGTGCCGGTTGATATTATTTATTCCACCGATAGTTTTGTTGTTTGCCGAAAGGTGTCGGGCGGAGATCTGAAGCTATACGATGAAGTTATTGTTAAGGGAAAACAGCTTTATGACGGAAAAATTATCAGATAAAGATCTTCAAATTATGAAAGAACGTTTTTGCACAAATCTTGCCGATATTAAGGCAGAGATTGCAAAAGCGGCCGAAGAATCGGGCAGAAAAAGCGAAGATATTATTCTTCTTGCCGCCACAAAAACGGTGCCCGTGGAGATGATAAACTACGCTGCATCTTGCGGTGTGAATTTTGCCGGTGAAAACCGTGTGCAGGAATTTGTGGCCAAGCTTCCGCAAATGGATGAAGGCATCCATCGCCATTTTATCGGACATTTGCAGACTAATAAGGTGAAGCAGATAGTTGGCAACGTGGAACTTATACATTCGGTTGATTCGGAAAAACTGGCTCGTGAAATTGCCAAGCAAAGCCTTGCCAAGGGCATTGTGAGTGATGTTTTGCTTGAAGTAAACATTGGCAGGGAAGCCACAAAATCCGGATTTTTGGCCGAGGAATTGCTTGATAATTTTAATATAATAAGCAAAATAGACGGCATAAAGGTGAGGGGATTGATGTGTATTCCCCCGGATGAGGAAAAATATGGGCCTATCGACCGATATTTTGCCGAAATGAAGAAACTGTTTATTGACATATCGGCTATAAATATGGATAATAATAGTATGCAATATCTTTCAATGGGGATGTCCGGCGATTTTGCCCAGGCTATTCGCTACGGAGCAAATATTGTTCGTATCGGCACGGCGCTCTTCGGCGAAAGAAATTACAATATTAAATAATTTTTAAGGAGAATGGTTATGGGATTTTTCGATAAAATTAAGGATATGATGAACGTCCCCGATGACGAATACTACGAGGATGAGGTTGTGACCGAAGAGGAACAACTCGATCAGAACGATAATCGTGGATTCGGAAAGAAGAGCAAGATTACCGCAATGCCTCCCGTTACCGCAGTTCCCCCCAGGCAGATGCAGGTTGTGCTTGTGAAGCCCGATCGCTTTGAGGATGCATCCGGTGTTGCAGATCACCTCAACGCTAAGCAGACTGTTGTGCTCAATCTTGAAGCCACAAAGAGAGAGACCGCAAGGAGACTTATCGATTTTCTTAGCGGTGTTGCTTATGCTAATAAAGCCGAGATAAAGAGAGTTGCCACCAACACATTCATTATCACTCCCTACAACGTTGATGTGCAGGGCGAGACAATGATCGACGAAATGGATGGCAGCCTTCCTACATATCTTTAAGCTCAACGATAATAAGGGATAAGGGGTTTTTATTTTGAAAACAGCAGATGAAATCCGCAGCATAGATTTTGTTAAATCCGCTTTCGGCGGCTATAGGCAAACAGACGTGGAGATATTTCTGGTTGAGATCGCCGATGATATTCAAAAACTGCAGGCCGAAAACAAGGAACTCACCCGTAAATGCGCCGAACTTCAGCGCAGGATCGAGGATTTCCAGGGCGAGGAGACAAGCCTTCAGAGCATTCTTATGAGCGCTCAGAAGCTGGCTGACAGCATTGTGGCCGAAGCAAAAGCAACAGCCGAAAAGGTGCTGGAGAAAACAGGGGAGCAGGCTACCGATATTTTATCCGAAGCCAACGCCACTGCCGAAAGCATGAAGCTTAATGCCGAAGCCGAAGCAACTCGTATACTGGGTGAAGCTGTGCAGAAATCCAATCTGCTTATTTCCGGTGCCGAGGAAAGAGCCAAGAATCAGATGGCTCTCTTCCAGCAGTATAAGACCGAAACATCCGAATTCAAGAAGGATATTATCGAGAAATATAAGGCTCAGTTGGAACTTATTCTTGCGCTGCCCGAAGAAGCCGAAATTAAGTCGGCTCCCGTGGCGGAAGAAGTGCCCGTTGTTGTGGAGGAGCCTGTTGAAGACGTGCTTTTTGAAGATATTCCCGTTGTGGATATATCTGAAGACGACGTAAAGATATTCGATGCTCTTAATTCCGAAGAAGAGGGCTTTATTGTCCTTACCGATGAAGAGGACGAAGAGTTCTAAAAACATATAATTTTCCTAGGCTGTGTGCCTAAATCAAAAGGGAGAGTAAATACCAATGCAGGATTTTAATTCAACACTCAATCTGCCCAGCACCGAGTTCCCCATGAGAGCCGGTCTGCCCACTAAAGAACCGCAGACATTGCAGCAGTGGCAGGATGCCGATACCTACGGCGAACTTATGAAAAAGAACGAGGGCAAGCCTTTGTATGTTCTTCACGATGGCCCGCCCTATGCCAACGGTGTTATTCATTTGGGCACCGCTCTTAATAAGTCTCTTAAGGATTTCATCCTTCGCTATAAGAATATGACAGGCTTTAAGGCTCCCTATGTGCCCGGTTATGATACTCATGGCTTGCCCACCGAATTGAAGGCTCGCAAGCAGGCCGGCCTTGAATCCGATGAGGCGGTTTCTCCCGTTGCTATCCGCAAGCTTTGCCGTGATTTTGCTTTGGGCTTTGTGGATAGCCAGCGCAAGCAGTTTGAGAGACTGGGCGTGCTTGGCGAATGGGATAATCCTTATCTTACTCTTTCCAATGATTACGTTGCCAAGCAGATTGAGATTTTTGGCAGCATGGCTGAAAACGGCTATATCTACAAGGGCTTAAAGCCCGTTTATTGGTGCCCCGAGTGTAAGACTGCATTGGCCGAAGCAGAGATCGAATATGCCGAGGATCCTTGCTATTCTATCTATGTGAAGTTCCCCGTTAAGGAAGACGGCGGAAAGCTTGCAGCCTTGGGTGCCGATCTTTCCAAGACATATTTTGTTATCTGGACAACCACTTCATGGCCTCTGCCCGGCATCGTGGCTATTTGTGTTGGCCCCGAATATGAGTATGTGCTCGTTAAGGCCAGCGATGAATTCTATGTGATGGCTAATGAACTTGTTGCATCTTCTATGGAGGCTGCAGGTATTGCCGATTATGAGATTGTTGCATCTATTAAGGGCAGCGAGTTGGAATATATGGTTGCTTCTCATCCCTTTATTGAGCGTGATTCTCTGGTTATCGTGGGCGATCATGTGACTCTTGAGAGTGGCACAGGCTGTGTTCACACTGCTCCCGGCCACGGTGTTGAAGACTACGAAGTATGCCAGAATTATAAAGAGATTCCCATTATTGTCCCTGTGGACAGCAAGGGTATCCTTACCGCCGAAGCAGGAGAGTTTGCAGGTCTTTCCACCGATGATGCCAGCAAGGCTATCGCAAAGAAATTGGAAGCCACAGGCCTTCTCTTTGCTCTCAAAAAGATAATTCACCAGTATCCCCATTGCTGGAGATGTAAATCTCCCATCGTGTTCCGTGCCACCGAGCAGTGGTTCTGCTCCATTTCTTCCTTTGCCGATAAGGCTATTGCAGAGATCAAGAATGTTAAGTGGATTCCCGAATGGGGCGAGGATAGGATTGCAGGCATGATCCGCGACAGAAGCGATTGGTGTATTTCTCGTCAGCGCGTTTGGGGTGTGCCGATTCCTATCGTTTATTGTAAAGATTGCGGCAAGGAGCTTATCAATAAGGATACTATTGCTCATATTGCCAATGTTTTCCGTGAGCATGGCGCAGATGCCTGGTACACAATGGATGCCAAGGATCTGCTTCCTGCCGATGTTGCTTGCTCTTGCGGCTGCAAGGAATTCGAAAAAGAAACCGATATTATGGACGTTTGGTTTGATTCCGGTGTGTCTCACGCTGCTGTGTGTGATGCAAGGGATTATCTCCGCCGCCCTGCCGATCTTTATCTCGAAGGTGCCGATCAGTACAGAGGCTGGTTCCAGTCTTCCTTGCTCACAAGCGTTGCTTCCGGTGCAGGCACTCCTTATAAAGCTGTTGCCACCCATGGTTGGGTTGTGGATGGTGAGGGCAAAGCCATGCATAAGTCGCTTGGAAACGCTATTGATCCTGCTGAAGTAGTTGATCAGTACGGTGCCGATATTCTTCGTCTTTGGGTTGCTTCTTCCGATTATCACGCTGATATTCGTATCTCCAAGGATATTCTGAAGCAGCTTTCCGAGATCTACAGAAAGATCCGCAACACCGCCAGATTTATTCTGGGATGTCTTGGCGATTTTGATCCCAATAGGGATATGGTGGCCTTCGATAAGCTCACAGAGCTTGATAAATATGCTCTGGCTCTTAAGGATAATCTTGTGAAGAACTGCCGCCAGGCATATGAGGATCTTGAATTCCATCTTATCTTCCACAACATCCACAACTTCTGTGTTGTTGATATGTCCAACTTCTATCTGGATGTTATTAAGGATAGACTTTATTGCGAGAAGACTGATAGCGAGACAAGAAGGGCCGCTCAGACTACAATTTATCAGATTCTGGATGCTCTCACCAGGCTTATTGCTCCTATCCTTGCCTTCACATCCGATGAGATTTGGTCTTATATGCCTCACCTTGATTCTCACGATACCCGCAATATTATTTTCAACGAGATCCCCGAGATTTCTGCCGATGCCGATGCCGAATTTATGGCTCGTTGGAAGAATATTCAGGCTATTAGGGATGATGTTAAGAAGGCACTTGAAATTGCTCGAAACGAGAAGGTTATCGGTGCTTCTCTGGAAGCCGCAGTTACAATCTACACAGCCGATGCATCCGTTGCTGTACTTATCAACGAAAACAAGGAAATGTTTAAGGGAATTCTTATTGTTTCCGAAGTAGCTGTTGAAAATTGCGAGGGCGGCACCTTTGCGGGCGAGGTTGTTGGTGTGTCCGTTAAGCACGCAGAGGGCGAAAAGTGCGATCGCTGCTGGATCTATTCCGAGACAGTGGGCAACAACAAAGAAGGCTCCCACGTTTGCGAGCGCTGCGCTAAGGTGCTTGGTCTTTAATTTCCATCCTTTTGAGGAGAGATATAAATGTCGGTTTATATTGTTCTTATTGCGGCTGCATTGCTCACCGCAATAGATCAGATAACTAAATATATGATAATCCACAATATTCCCTTTGGTTCTTCTATGGAGATCCTGCCCGGTATTGTTGATTTTACATATATTCACAATCAGGGTGCCGCGTTTGGAATGCTGCAGGGAATGTCTTGGGTGCTGCTTTCGGTATCGGCAGTTGTTATTCTGCTGTGCCTGGCTTTGCTCTTAAGGCGTTCCTTCCAGAGCCCGATTATGACATGGGCTATCACCTTTGTTCTGGCAGGCGGCCTTGGCAACATGATAGATAGAATCTTCCGCGGCGGCAACGTTGTGGATTTTATCGAGCTTAAGTTTATTGATTTTGCAATCTTTAATTTTGCCGATATTTGCGTTACTCTCGGTGCTGTGCTGATTGTGCTTGAGTTTATTCTTGAACTCTGGAGAGATTTCAAGAAATCCAAAAAATTAAACGAAGAGGAAACTTTATGAGTGATCAAAAGACATTTATTTATGATGGCAAAGAGCCTATCAGGATAGATGTCTTTTTGAGCGATATAATGGGTATTTCCCGTTCGGCCGCAGCTCGCCTTACCGAGCAAGGAATGGTGCGGGCAGATGGCAGGGAAGTGGCTAAAAATTTCAAGTTATCCTCGGGTTGCTGCATAGTTGTTGAGCCCGAAGAATGTGTTGAATCCGAAGCCGCTCCCGAAAATATACCCATAGACATCATCTATGAGGATGCCGACGTGCTTGTGGTGAATAAACCTAAGGGTATGGTTGTTCACCCTGCGCCGGGCAACCCTTCGGGTACTTTGGTGAATGCTTTGCTCTATCATTGCGGAGAAAGCCTATCCGGTATTGGCGGAGTGATCCGCCCCGGTATTGTGCACAGGATAGATAAGGATACAAGCGGCCTTTTAATGGTTGCTAAGAATGATGCGGCTCATATTGCTCTTTCTGAGCAGATAAAGGATCACAGTTTTATCCGTGAATACGAAGCCGTGGTGCACGGAATCCCCAAGAACAGGGAAGCCACGATCAATGCACCTATCGGCCGTCATCCTGTGAAAAGGAAGCAAATGGCTGTTACTGCTGTTAATTCAAAGCCGGCAATCACAGACTACACCGTGCTGGAAGAGTTGAACGGTTTTTCTCATCTTCGCCTTAAATTGCACACAGGTCGCACTCACCAAATAAGAGTACATATGGCCTTCGCAGGCCACCCCGTGGCCGGAGATGAAGTCTATGGTCCAAGAAAAACTGCTGTGGCAGGAGGCCAGGTTCTCCATGCCAAGAAGCTCGGATTCGTGCATCCCACTAAGGGCGAGTATATGGAATTCGAGACAGAGCTGCCTGAGTATTTTATAGATTTTTTAGATAGTGTTAAAGAGGATAAATAATGATTTTCGATGGTTACCTTTTGGTAAGTGATCTGGATCACACCCTTGTTGAAAAAGGGGAGATTTGCCCCAGATCTGTGGACGCAATTAAATATTTCGTGGCAAACGGCGGTAAGTTTACCGTTGCCACGGGCAGGCATTGGCTTACAGCTAAGCCCTACTACGATGCCACGGGCTCCAATTGCCCTGCAATCACGTTTGGCAGTCTTGTTTATGATATAGAGAACAGAAAGCCCGTTTGGTATGGCCCCATTAAGGATTCCACAAAGCAGATCTGCCGCGAGCATATGGATGAGTTCCCCGAAACCGGTGTGATAATCTACACCCTTGAGGAGATTTTTATCACTCGCAACAATGCCGCAACAGAGCATTTTGCCGAAATAGTGGGCAGTAATTTTATCAGTGGTTACACAGACGTGGATTCTATAATGGATAAGGAATGGGTTAAGGTGATCTTTGCCGATCTTAACGTTGATAGAATTCTTGAAATGGAAGAAAGAGCACTTTCTCGCAACTATAAAGATTATCAAGGCGTGCGAAGCGAGCCCCACCTTTATGAAGTGAATTCGGGCTCGGAATTCAGCAAGGGCACGGCGCTTCTTTGCCTTGCGGAATATTTGGGGATTTCTCCCGAAAAAGCTTGTGCGATAGGCGATTTTTACAACGACGTACCAATGCTTCAGTGTGCAGGAATCAGTGCAACTGTAGCCGATGCATTTGATGATATTAAAGAAATGGTCGATTTTGTGGGCGGCCGCTGCCAGGATGGCGCTGTTGCCGACTTTATTGAATATATTGAAAATACCGCAAAGGAGAAATAGGTATGAACATTGATAGAAAAAAAGAACTTATGCAGATTGCAACAAAGGTTCGTATGGGCGCTGTTGAAGCTGTTTATAGCGGCAACTCCGGCCATCCCGGTGGATCTCTTTCTTGTGCAGATGTGCTCACATATCTGTACTTTGAGAAGATGAACGTTGATCCCCAGAACCCCAAGGCAGATGGCAGAGACAGATTCGTGCTTTCCAAGGGCCATTGCGCTCCTGCACTTTATTCTGTGCTGGCCAACAAAGGCTTCTTCCCTCTGGAAGAACTTAAGACTCTTCGCAAAGTGGATTCCAGGCTTCAGGGTCATCCCGATATGAAGAAGATCCCCGGTGTGGATATGTCCACCGGATCTCTTGGTCAGGGCATTTCTGCCGCAGTTGGCATGGCTCTTTCCGGCAAGCATTTCAACAATCCCTATAGGGTTTATTCCATTCTCGGCGATGGCGAGTGCGAGGAAGGTCAGGTTTGGGAGGCTGCTATGTTTGCTTCTCATAAGAAGCTGGATAATCTTTGTATCGTTGTAGATTTCAACGGACTGCAGATCGATGGCGCTGTTGCCGACGTTAACTCTCCGCTGCCCTTAGATGAGAAATTTGCAGCTTTCGGTTGGAACGTGATCGTGATCAACGGCAATGATATGGACGAGATCGACGCTGCTTTTGCCGCCGCCGAGAAGTGCGAAGGCAAGCCCACCGCTATTATTGCCAAGACCACTAAAGGTAAAGGCGTTTCCTTTATGGAAAACCAGGCAGGCTGGCATGGCAAGGCTCCCAGTCAGGATGAATACAACAAGGCAATGGAAGAACTCACTGCCTACTACAATGCACTTTAATAGGGGAGGAAAAAGACAATGAGTGAATTCGTAAAAGAAGCAACCAGAGAAAGCTATGGTAAGGCGCTGTGTGAACTTGGAAGAGTGAACGAGGACTTTATCGTGCTTGATGCCGACCTTTCCTCTGCCACTAAAACAGGCAGCTTTAAGAAAGAATTTCCCGAAAGATTTTACAACTGCGGTATCGCAGAGCAGAATATGGTAGCTATTGCCGCAGGTGTTGCCACCACCGGCAAGAAGGTTTTTGCCAGCTCTTTCGCAATGTTCACCGCAGGCCGTGCCTTTGAGCAGATCAGGAACTCTATCGGTTATCCCCATCTCAACGTTATCATTGCTGCTACCCATGCAGGTATCACAGTTGGCGAAGATGGCGCCAGCCATCAGTGCTGTGAGGATATCGCTCTTATGCGCACTATCCCTGGTATGACAATTATCAGCCCTGCTGATCCCGTTGAGGCTCACGCCGCTGTTTTTGCCGCCGCAGAGCATGATGGCCCTGTATATCTCCGCTTTGGCCGTCTGGCTGTGCCCGTGCTTCACGATCCCGAAACATTTGAGTTTAAGATCGGAAAGGCAAACACTCTTAAGGAAGGCAAGGACGTTGCTATCATCGCCAACGGTGTTATGGTGAACGAGGCTCTCGAAGCCGCAAAGCTTCTCGAGGCCGATGGCATTTCTGCAAAGGTTATCAATATGGCCACAATCAAGCCTCTTGATACTGAGTCCGTGCTTGCTGCCGCTAAGGAATGCGGTGCAATCGTTACCGCCGAAGAGCACACCGTTATCGGCGGCCTTGGTGCTGCTGTTGCCGAGTATCTTTCCGAAAACTGCCCCACACCCGTTGTTAAGGTTGGCGTTGAGGATGTGTTCGGCCGTTCCGGCTCTGCAGGTCAGCTCCTCGAACTTTATGGTTTGAAGGCTGCCAACATTGCCGAGAAGGCCAAGAAGGCAATCGCTCTTAAGTAAAATGCAAAATATAAAGAACCCGATACAATCTGTATCGGGTTCTTTTATGCTTAAATTTTATTTGCAGATTATTTTTCAAGGGATTCAAGCTTTGATACTAAAGAATTAAGCCAATCTCCTTCGAAAAGCTCTATTGTGCCTGCATCGCAAGCGGCTGCAAGCTTGGGATCAATGGGAA
>JAZRGE010000055.1:0-19031 GCA_045644025.1 Acutalibacteraceae bacterium
CCTCGTTAATTACTGTCATACCTCACCCGGCACTATCCCAACCCACACCATACCTCACTATTGATTTTACTGTAAATATTTGTTATAATATAATTGTTAAAATATTCCTACATTTGAGGAGGAAACAAAAATGCTGTTGAAAAGATTTAGAGTAACAGAATTTAGATCTGTTCAAGACAGTGGTTGGATTGACGTCGACCGCGTGGCTGCACTAATTGGTACAAATGAATCTGGTAAAACCAACATTTTGCTGCCGTTGTGGAAGTTAAACCCAGCTGAAGATGGCAAAATTGTTCTGGATAACGATTTGCCAAGAGATAAGTTTCACATATATAGAGACGAAAAACAAAAGCCTGTTTTTATTAAGGCTCATTACGAGTTAACAGAAGCCGAGAAAAACGAACTGTCTCAGCTCGCAGAATGTGATGCAGGTGAGTTGTCGGAAGTAGTTGTCTCAAGGGATTTTGACGAAAACTACTTTTGGGAGTTCCCATTGGAAACCGAGAAGGGTGACGAGGCTGCAGCACTTAAAGATAATATAACTGTTATAAATTATCTAAAAGATCATATGCCTAAATACGTTTACTACTCTAATTATGGCAACCTGGATTCCCAAATTTATTTACCTACCGCAACTCACAATATTGGTAGGACTGGATTAGGTGAAAAAGAAGCGGCAAAAGCGCGTACCCTGAATACACTGTTTAGGTTTGTAAATCTTAACCCCAAAGAAATAACGGATTTAGGTGCCGAAAACAATACTCCCAGTGAAGAGATTGCCGCAAAAAAGAAAAAGCGTGAAATTCTATTAGCATCTGCGGCCTCTGATTTTACCAAGTCATTTAATGACTGGTGGAAGCAAGGTAATTATACATTTGATTTTCAGGCGGACGGTAACTATTTTAGGATTTGGGTAACAGATTCAGAACGCCCTGAAAAAATAGAGTTAGAGGCTCGTAGCACAGGCTTGCAGTGGTTTTTCAGTTTTTATTTGGTGTTTTTAGTAGAAAGCAATCTACACCACCAAAATGCTATTTTGCTGTTAGACGAGCCTGGTGTTACTTTGCATCCCTCGGCACAAAAAGATTTATTCTTGTTTTTTGAAAATCTGGCACAAAGCAACCAAATTCTATATACTACTCATTCTCCTTTTATGGTTGATTCCAATCATTTAGACAGAGTGGTGTCAGTTTATGTTGATACCAACGGGAAAACCGTTACCAGCCATGATTTAAGAGCTTCTGAGCGTCTGAAAGGCAAGAATCAACCGCAATCTATATACCCCGCACACGCAGCCCTCGGTTTATCTGTTTCGGATACTCTTCTCATCAATTGCGCTCCGGTTTTAGTCGAAGGAGAATCCGACCAATTGTACTTCTCCGCACTGAAGAACCTTTTGATATCAAAAGGCAAAATTGCTCCTCTAAAAGAAATAGTCTTTATCCCCACCGGTGGTGTGAAAGGAATAAAAGCAACATCTGCTATTCTCTCCGGTGCCAGCGAAGTTAAACCACCCGTCATACTTGATGGTGATAGAATCGGTGTTAGCACAGCAAAAGATTTAAAGAATGATTTTTATGCCTCCGAACCGGAAAAAGTCATTACGATTACTGATTATACAAATATTGCTGAAGGGGAAGTAGAGGATCTATTCCCGAAGGATAAAATGGCAAAGCTGGCTATGAAAATGTTGCCACGTCCCGAAGGCGTTGATGAAGAGTTCGAAGATGTACTTGTTCTCGATAGGCCGTTTTGTAATCAGATTGAGGATTATGCTGCGAAATATGGCATATCTCTTGAAAAGAACTGGAAAGTTAAATTGGCAACAATAGCCAAACGAGAAATTCTTAAAGGGACAGATAAGGTTATCTTAGAAACCGATCCGGAGTTTAATAAGATAGAAGAACTATTTGTTAGGATTTGCAAACGCTAAACAATATCTTCTATATTTACAGAAGCGCCCAAACCAATGTGGCTTGGGCGCTTCTCTTTTTTACCAGCCTTGCCATCCTTGTACGGTTCTTTCCCACACCATGCCCCACTATTGATTTCCCTGTCAAATTATGGTATACTTTTAAAAAATACAGGAGATAATAGTATGAAGAAATGTCTTGATGATATGATTGCTGATGCAAATATAATTAAAGAAGCACAAAAGAAAAACTCAACGACCTCTACAAATAATGATAGTGGCCCTATTCTTAATTTAGATTATCCACAAAGTATCAAAACCGACAGAGAAGATAGGTGATATGTGATCTTCAAACTTGCCGTAAAGGAATAAAACCTTAAAAAGCACTTAGCCACAACAGCTAAGTGCTTTTTTATAGAAAATCATCTTGTGCTACACAATACCCGAACAACTCATAGACAACATATATGCAACACATAGACAACCCTAATGCAACAAAGGTGCAACGATGCCGCAACACTATAACAACAATTTTTAATATATTAGATTGTCGGCTATGTTAATTAAGAGAATAATCGTAATTTGTTATTAAGTATGGTTTTGTACTTTTAACCAATTATTGCATAATCGCCTTATTTGTGTTAAAATAAAATAAAATTCTACACAAAGGAGGCAGAAAAATGCTTGAAAGAAACGAAATGTATATTGCTAGAACTTTGTTTAAAAATAAGATTTTGGGTTTTGATGGACAATCTTTTGAAAGCTTTTTTACCTCTGTAATGATTAAAAGTAATCATAATTTTGAACAAGTTAAACCTTATGGCAATATTGGCGATAGAAAGAACGATGGATTTGATAAAACTGTCGGTGAGTATTTTCAAGTTTATGCCCCTGAAAATATCGATAAAAGCGCCACAATTAGTAATGCTGTTAAGAAACTCAAAGATGATTTTCAAGGCCTTTATGACCACTGGAATGATTTGTGCACTATTAAAAAGTTTAATTTTGTTGTAAATGATAAATATAAGGGCGTATCTCCCGAAGTTCATACTGCCTTGTTAGAGTTGTCACAAAATTATCCGGATATTCAATTTAATGTTTTTGGTGCAAATACTCTAGAAGATATTTGCATGAGTCTAGATGATAATTCCATTACAGAAATTGTAGGCTGTATTGTGAACCCATCCATACAACTAGACTTTTCTGCCCTTACCGATGTTATTAATTTTTTAATGAACACACAAGAATGTAATAAAAGGGCAGAAGAACTTCAAGTAGCAGATTTTAATGAAAAAATTGCATTTAATAACTTGAATGATGAGATCGCGTCATTGCTAAAGGCGGCTAGTTATCAAGTTGGAAATTTAGAAACCTTTTTTAGACGAAATAGCGAATTTGCTAAAAGTGACATTCAAAAAAGAATCACAGAGTGCTACTTTACGGCGGCAAATAGTATAGATAAAACAGAGGAACATTATTCTGATTTAGTGTTTTTTAAGATGCACGAAGATCTTTGTCCTAAAGGCACTAACGCCATAAAAAATGCAGCGCTTGTGCTTATTTCTTATTATTTTGAGTTGTGTGATATTTTTGAAAGACCGATTAAGGAGGAAAATATAAATGATCCTTCCTAAAAAACATATCTCCGTTGAAGAGTCATTATTTGGTTATGGAGCTTATCTATTACACCACATTACTCCTAAGACAACAGTAGATAATTTATGGAGAACATATTTGAAAGAGTATCAAGACGCAATATATAACACAAAGTTTAACTTTGATCAATTTATAGTTACTATAGACTATTTGTTTGCGATCGGAGCTATTGAGACGAATGAGAAAGGAGAACTTATTTTATGCAATTAATTAAATTGATAGCAGATAAGGAAACCTTTCATCCTATAGTATTTAAAAACGGTATAAATATAATTGTAGGTAAAAAGACGAATCCTTCTAACAAAGTTGATGGTAAAACCTTTAATGGCGTTGGTAAGTCTTTGATTGTGCACTTGTTACATTTCTGTTTGTGTTCCAATAAAATTGATCCTTTTAAGCAAAAAATACCCGACTGGACTTTTACGTTATTCTTTTCTCACGATGGGAAAGAACACACCATTTCCAGAAACACAAGCAACCAAGGGGATATCTATTTTGATGGTGGAAAGAAAAAACTGACTGAAGCTAGAGAAATTCTTTTAAAAATGATAGTTAATGATGAGATTCCCCTGAGTTTTCAAAGCTTATTATCATGTGTGGCGCGGCGGTATAGGTCTTGCTATAATAAATACAATCAAAGTTCAAGTTATCCTGATGACTATACGGCTTTGCTTCATAATGGATTTTTGTTAGGCCTTAATACAGAACTAATTATCAACAAAAAGAAATTACGCACTGAACAGGATAATTTAAAAAAGACTGAAAACTTGTTTAAAAAGGATCCTATTTTCAAAGAGTATTATCTTGGTGGCAGTGATGCACAACTCGATAAAGACGAGCTCGAGTTTGAATTAGAACGATTGAAAAAAGAACTTTCTGAATTTAAGGTTTCAAATAATTATCATGAGATTGAAAAAGAAGCTAACGATGTTAGTTATTCGAAAAAGCGTCTTGAAAACGAAGCGGCCATTATTGAAAATAATATTAAAAACATTAATTCTGCATTAAATATCCAAGCTGATCTTTCTGTTGAAAAAGTCGTACAGATGTATGAGGCGGCAACGATAGAAATTTCTGAATTATTAAAAAAATCTTTGAATGAGGTTGAAGAATTTCATCAAAACTTGATTCGCTCGAGAAACATTCGCTTAAAAGATGAATTGAAAAAGAACCAAGAAGAGTTGAAGCAAAAAAACACGACTATTAAAGGGTTGGGCGAAAGAATGGATCAATTACTTGTGTATCTGAATACGCACGGCGCGCTTGAAGAATACAGTGCGTTAAATCAGCAATTAACAGATTACCAAGTGAAACTCAATCATATTCAGGAATACCAAAATATGCTCAAAGCTTTTCAAACCAAATTGAATGATATTAAAGAACAATTCAGTTTGGGAGATAAAGCTACTGATGCGTATTTAGAAGAAGCAGAATTTTCTCTAAAAGCACTACGTCAAAAGTTCTATGAGATGACAAAAATGTTTTATTCGAGGAAGAAAAGCGGTTTAATCATTGATAACAACACGAACGAAAATCAATTGAGATTTAATATTGAAGCTAAAATAGAAGACGATTCTTCTGATGGTGTAAACGAAGTGAAAATTTTCTGCTTTGATATGTTATTGTTGTCGCAGAAAATGAGTAATTTTGAGTTCGTAATTCATGACAGCCGACTTCTTGCCAATATGGATCCGCGCCAAAGAGCAACATTGTACCGTGTCGCATATGACATATGCAACGAAAATGGCTTCCAATACATAACTACTATTAACGAAGATGCTCTTATTAGCGTAGAACAAATAATGGATAAAGAAGAATATCGAGAAATCATCGATAATGGCACTATATTGGTTCTTGAGGATGACTCTGCAAGTAGCAAACTTTTAGGAATACAGGTTGATATGGATTTGGAAAGTTAATTTGAGTAGAATCTTTTTGAATTTAAGTAGCATTGTGTAGATATAACAATCCGCATATTGGACTAAATTAAAACCTCCTTGTAAAATGGTAGTACCAAATACAAGGAGGTTTTTTTATGGAACAATTGGCGAAATTTATCATTGGTGAAAGAACGAGGCTTGAATATGAACTGTGCGGTGATTACTATATCATCGCCGGTGAGGAAGAACCCGAGCGTGAGCCAATCGGCGTGTGGGGTCAACGTCATTTAAATCATATCCAAAAGCACTGCAAACCCTTCTACAACAAAATGCTAAGCGAACATACTCTTTACGATTACCTTCTACAACTTGATACTTTGGAATTTCACACTCAACCGCCGTTATTATACTGAATAGATTTATTTATAGTTACCACAAAAAATTGGTCAATATTTTGGTCAGGTTGAGATATAAAAAAATAATGACCAAAACCTTAAAAGTCTTGGTCATTACTATGGTTGCGGAGGCAGGATTTGAACCTACGACCTTCGGGTTATGAGCCCGACGAGCTACCAGGCTGCTCCACTCCGCGATATATGGGCTGAACGACTCAGCCACATTATTATAATGCATGGTGTTGCATTTTGCAACCCTTTTTTGAAAATTTTTTCAAATCTGTTTTCTGAAGCCGCTGCCAACTACTATTGCCACGTTTTTGCCATCGGTATCGCTCACGGCGATCTCATAAACAGCAACGTTTCGGCCGCTTTTTATGCACTTAGCTTCGGCAAAAAGCACGGGCGGCTTGGCGGGGGATAGATAATTGATATTTAGGTTCATAGAAACAGTTTCGGGGTGGCCTGCGTTGGCGGCCACAGCCATTGTGAAATCCGCAAGAGTGAATATGGCGCCGCCCATAACAAAATTATTGGCGTTTAGGTGCTTATCCTTGATATCCAGGCGGCACTTTGCATAGTCTTTATCCACTTCTTCAATAACAATTCCTGTGGCTTCCAGGGCGAAATTATCTCCCTTAAAGAATTCCAGTGCATGTGCTTTATAGTCCATATTGTTTGCCTTCTTATCTGGTAATGAGCTTAGAATACTGCAGCTTGACCGATTTATCGCACATCTCAATGCAACGCTTGGAGATGACTTCAAGAGTATCCAAAAATCCCGGACCGAGATTATGGCTGCGCTTCACAAGAGAAAGCTCGGTGCAGCCGAGAATAATGCAATCGCATCCGTTGTCTCTTAGGTTTTGAGCAACCTGATAGAATTCGCCCATATTAGGCTCTTTGCCGGCCTTTATGTCGTTATATATCACCGACATAACCTTGGCCTGGCCATCTTCATCGGGCAGAGCATAATCAATACCGGCCTTTTCAAATTCGTTCTGGAAAAGGCGGGTGGATATGGTGCCTGTGGTGGCCATAATGCCCACCTTTTTTGCACCTTCTTCTTTTAATATCCTGGTTGTTTCGCTAAGCACGTTGATTATGGGCACGGAAACAGATTTTGCAAGATCATCGTAGAAATAATGGGCGGTGTTGCAGGGTGTGGCTATCACCGAGACGCCCATTCCATCCAGCTTTTGGGCAATCTCCACCATAGCGGGAAGGGGAGAAGGCTTAGAATTATCCAAAATATGGGCGGTGCGATCGGGGATCACGGGGAAATTATAGATTATTGAATTGATGTGTTGCTGATCTGTTGCGGCGTCGGTCATATCCGTGATAAGCTCCAGCAGATATACTGTAGCCATTGGGCCGAGACCGCCGATGATTCCCAGACTCTTCATCAATTATAAACTCCTTTGTTGTTGAAATACTTTTTATAGTTGCTGATATAGATTATCTGATTTTTAACGTATCTTAAGTAGCGCTTAATGCTGCGGTCGCCCTTGAAATAATAGGAGCCCGATACCTTACCTTCCTTAATAAGCTGCCTTGCCTGAGCCTTAATATCTTCGCTCTCCACATAATCAAAAATAATGCGAGAGGGAATAAGCTTCCAA
This sequence comes from Acutalibacteraceae bacterium, assembly GCA_045644025.1. Lineage (GTDB taxonomy): Bacteria > Bacillota > Clostridia > Oscillospirales > Acutalibacteraceae > JAZRGE01. Next base: position 7,466 of record JAZRGE010000055.1, read on the forward strand.
AGCACCTTGTTGCTGCAGATGGTGAGTTCCATATCCTTCTTTTCCAGCACGTCTTCCACCAAATATTTGGCAAGATTGCAGCCCGCGGCTGTCACAAAGAAACTGCTGCGTCCCTGGCGAAGGTTCATTTCAAACAGTTTGTATTTTCCGTCTCTCGGGTCAAGCTTTATATCGAAGTTGGAATAGCCGATATAGCCGATATCTTCCAGAAAGTTCTTAATCTGATTCATCAGCTCTTCATCCTGCGCTCCGGTGATAATGGCAGCATAGGAACCGATTCCGAAGGGGGTGTGCTCTTCCAGAATAGCGTGACCAAGGGAGATCATCTTCACCTTTTTATCTCTGCCCGAATAGCAGTTCATAACTCGCATGTTATCGTCGGCTCCGGGAATATATTCCTGTATAATAAGGGTGTCTTTATAGCTGGAACCGTAGATGGATTTAAGAATCAAGCGGAATTCGGCTTCATCCTGCGCAATAAAGACCTTCTTCTTGTGGGGGAAGGAGCAATTCCAATAAGCCACGCTGTTGGAAGGCTTCACAATAAGTGGGTATTCCATACCCGGATCAAAGCCTTCATAGGTCTCGTAGGTGCAGGTGGTGGTTTTTGGAAAAAGGAAGCCGTGCTTTGTGCAGACTTCATAAAAACTTTCTTTGATGCTGAGCTGCATAAGAAGCTCTTCACTGATGCACTCAAATTCGTAGGTGCCGCGAAGTTTATCCTGATTGCGCACCAAGTATTTAATATAATTATCGCCGCAGGGGACAAGAAGCAGTTTTTTGCCGCTGCCTTCATATCTCTTAGCGAAGTCAAGCAAGGTCTTAACAAATATCTCGTCGTTCTCCAGCTCGGGCTCCACAACTTCAACCGAAACGATTTTGCTGTTGGTGCATACGTGGAGTACACCCTTGGCTATAGCAACCGATCTTACGCCGTATTCTTCAAAAAAAGAGCGGGCCATTCCGTAAACATTAATATCGCTGCCAAGCAGCACAGGCTGAAAATTAACCGACATAATCTTTCCTCGATTCAAATTATTTAAGCAAGCATTCACTGCCGGAACATATCATTCCGGCAGTGATATAAACTAATTATTCAGCATCGGCCTTATCGGCAACGATCTCCTTGATGCTGGCGGCAAGGCCTGCGATTCCCTGAATATCGGAGGGGATGATAAGCTTGGTGGCTCGGCCGTCTGCCACTTTCTGCAGAGCTTCATAGCTCTTAAGCACAAGCACGTTCTGATCGGGGGTGTGCTCGTTCAACTTTTCAATACCAAGAGCCGTGGCTTCCTGCACCTTAAGAATAGCCTCTGCCTTACCTTCGGCTTCGCGGATAGCGGCTTCTTTAAGGGCTTCGGCGCGAAGAATTGTGGATTGTTTTTCGGCCTCGGCTGTGAGAATAAGGCTTTCCTTCTGGCCTTCTGCCACAAGAATAGCGGCGCGCTTCTCACCTTCGGCGCGAAGGATCTGCTCGCGGCGCTCACGCTCAGCCTTCATCTGCTTTTCCATAGCATCCTGGATCTCTCTGGGAGGCAGGATGTTCTTAAGCTCAACACGGTTTACTTTAATGCCCCAGGGATCGGTGGCTTCGTCGAGTATAACGCGGAGCTTGGAGTTGATGATATCGCGGGAAGTGAGAGTCTGGTCCAGCTCCAACTCACCGATAATATTACGGAGAGTGGTGGCTGTGAGCACTTCAATAGCCTGCATAGGCCTTTCAACACCATAGGTGTAGAGCTTGGGGTCGGTGATCTGGAAATAAACAACGGTGTCTATCTGCATTGTAACGTTATCCTTGGTGATAACGGGCTGGGGAGGGAAATCCACAACCTGCTCTTTAAGGGAAATGCGATTTACAACCTTATCAATAAAAGGAATCTTCACGTGGAGACCGGTCTTCCAAGTGGAGTGATATGCGCCCAAACGCTCGATCACAGAGGCGTAGGCCTGGGGGATAACACGAATATTGCTGATGATGAGAAGAGCAATAAGACCTAATACAATAAAAATGATTTCCATAATGATTATCCTTTCAAAAATTATTTATCTTCGGCTAAAGCCACAATAAGCTTCACACCGGAAATTGCTTTGATAATAACCTTTTCACCCTCGGCTATAGCACATCCGTTCTCGGATTGGGCGCTCCATATCTGGCCGGAAACTTTTGTGAGACCTGTGGCTTCGATATTATCGATAGCCTGGGTTACGATGGCTACCTGGCCGATGAGCGCATCGGTGTTGGTGGGCACCAATTTTGGCTGAATATGCTTTTTATAAAGAGGACGGGTGATAAATACCAGCGCCACGGACGACACAACAAAGACTGTTATCTGGATCCACAGATCGGCATTAAGGGATGCGCACAGCAGAGAGAGCAGGGCACCTACGCAAAACCAAAGGGACACAAGTTGGGGTGTGGCAAGCTCGATTACAGCGGATGCTACCGCTAAACACAGCCAAAAATACACCATATTTATCACTCCTTGAATTGATTTTTATGCATTAAACGTTGAAACGGAAAAGGATGATATCTCCGTCTTTCACTATATATTCTTTACCTTCGCTTCGCACAAGACCTTTTTCCTTGGCGGCAGTCATCGAGCCGCAGGCTACAAGATCATCAAAGGCAATTACTTCGGCACGGATAAAACCACGCTCAAAATCGGAATGTATCTTTCCTGCGGCGGCAGGAGCTTTGGTGCCGCGGCGGATAGTCCATGCGCGGCATTCATCCTTTCCTGCGGTGAGATAGGATATAAGGCCCAGCAGGCGATAGCAGGAAACGATAAGCCTATCAAGGCCCGAACTTTCCAGACCCATTTCGGAAAGGAAAAGCTCTTTTTCTTCTTTTTCCATTCCGGATATCTCGGCTTCAATCTCGGCGCAAACGGGGAGTATCTCCGCACCTTCGGCATCGGCAATGGATTTTACAGCACTATAGAAAGCGTTGTTCTCAATGCCGCCGGTGAAATCGTCTTCGTTCACGTTGCAGGCGTAGATAACAGGCTTTGTTGTGAGCAATTCCACGGTGGAAAGGATCTTGGCCTCATCTTCATCACACTCAATGGAACGTGCAGGCAGGCCCTTATCTAAGGTTGCCCTAACTTTCTCCAGAAAATCCACTTCCTTCTGGAGAGACTTATCGCCTTTTAAGGCCTTCTTGGTGCGATCTATCCTGCGGTCTATCATCTCCATATCGGAGAATATAAGCTCAAGATTGATGGTTTCAATATCCCTGGCGGGATTCACCGAGCCATCAACATGGACTATATTAGTGTTTTCAAAGCAGCGCACCACGTGAACGATAGCATCCACTTCGCGGATGTGGGAAAGGAATTTGTTGCCAAGGCCTTCGCCCTTGCTGGCGCCTTTAACAAGACCTGCTATATCAACGAATTCAATAACAGCAGGAGTATTCTTCTTGGATTCATACATATCGGCCAGAAAATCCACTCTGCTATCGGGAACCGTGACGATACCCACGTTGGGATCAATGGTGCAGAAGGGATAGTTGGCAGACTGCGCGCCGCCGTTTGTCAGCGCATTAAAGAGGGTGGATTTGCCAACGTTGGGCAAACCGACGATACCGAGTTTCATTGCGTTTTCTCCTTAGAGATTATTATTTTATTTAATTATATATCCTTTCATCCATTATGTCAAAGCAATTATAGCAAAATAAATCGAAAAAAAGTAAATAAAACACTTTGAAATTGAAAAGTTTTGTTGTATAATAGACGAGATAAAATGGACTGATTATGTGGAAAGGCAGGTTTTGATTATGAAAACACCTTATTCAGTGGAATTGCAGAAGATAATTTCGGAGTTCAAATTGGAATCTATCGAGATGCCCGATGATCCGAAAAATATCTATGTCCAGAATTGCGATATTAACCGTCCGGGCTTGGAATTGGGCGGATATTATGAGTATTATGATCCCGATCGTATCCAGATCTTCGGTATGAGTGAAATGAGCTATCTTGCCCAGTTTTCTCCCGAGGAATACGGCGAGAAGATAGAGCGCTTTTTTGCCACCAACCCCGTAGCTGTGATAGTTGCAAGAGATCTGGAGATCCCCGAAAAGATGAAGGAAGAAGCAAGGAAGAACAGAGTGCCGCTTTTAAGGGTGCAATCCACCACGTCGGCCTTCGTTTCCGCCCTTATTTCTCACCTTAACGTTCAGTTGGCTCCCCGAATCACCCGTCACGGTGTTTTGGTTGAAGTTTATGGCGAAGGTATACTTCTTTTAGGCGAGAGCGGAGTAGGTAAGAGTGAAACCGCTATTGAGCTTGTAAAACGCGGACATCGTCTGATTGCCGATGATGCCGTTGAGATCCGTCGCGTTTCGGATAAGTCTCTTGTGGGCACATCTCCCGAAAACATTCGTCATTTTATAGAGCTTAGGGGAATAGGAATAATTAATGCCCAGCGTATATTCGGTGCAGGTGCTGTTAAGCCCACGGTTAAGATTGATATGGTGATCAATCTTGAGCAATGGGTGAGCGGTAAGGTGTACGATAGAATGGGCCTGGACGAAGAGACTACCAACATTCTGGGTCTGGACATCCGTTCCAGCACGATTCCCGTAAAACCTGGCCGAAATCTGGCAATTATCATAGAAGTTGCCGCTATCAACAACCGCCAGAAGAGAATGGGCTACAACGCCGCAGAAGAGCTTTTAGAGAAGCTGGGAATGACAGATCCTTCTGCCCAGAATAATAATTTCGATAAATTCTATTGATTTACCAACGGAGGTAAGGTTTATGTTCTATGCCGGAATAGATCTTGGCGGCACGAATATCGTTGCCGGTGTGCTCGATGATAATTACAACATCATTGCCAAAGATAGGATCAAAACAGCTCTTCCAAGGCCTGCGGAAGCTATTATAGACGATATGGCCAAGGCTATGCGCAATGCTATTTCCAAAGCAGGGCTCACGTTGGCCGATGTTGATTGCATCGGTGTGGGCTGCCCGGGTTCTATGGATCTTGTGAACGGCCTTGTTACATATTCCAACAATCTTGAATGGTGGAATGTGCCCTTGGTGCAGATGCTTTCCGATAGATTGGATGGCAAGCGTGTTCTTATAGATAACGATGCCAACGCAGCAGCTTTGGGCGAGCTTAAAGCAGGCTGCGGCAGGGGGAAGGGCAGCATTGTGGCTATCACTCTGGGCACAGGTGTTGGCGGCGGTGTTATCTTTGATGGCAGAATTCTTTCGGGAGCCAATGGCGCCGGCGGAGAACTTGGGCATACTGTTACAGTGATGGACGGTGAAAAATGCACCTGCGGCCGCAACGGCTGCTATGAAGCTTATGCTTCGGCCACCGCGCTTATCCGCCAGACTAAAGAAGCCATGAAGGCCGATCCTTCCAGCAAAATGTGGGAAATCGCGGGCGATATTGATAAGGTGAATGGCCTCACCGCCTTTGAGGCAATGCGAGCAGGGGATGAAAGCGGCAAAAAGGTTGTGGATAGATATATCTACTACATTGCCTGCGGAATCACTAATTTCATAAATATTTTCCAGCCCGAGGTGCTTTGCCTGGGCGGTGGTGTGTGCAATGAAGGAGATAATCTTTTGTTGCCGCTTAAAGCCATAGTGGAACAGGAAAGATACAGCAAGATAAGCAACGTGCAGACTGAACTTAAGATTGCCCAGCTCGGCAACGATGCAGGTATTATCGGCGCAGCTCTACTTTCCACAATGGCCTAAACGTAAATTTTATTTTTGGGGTGAAACAATGAGAGACTACTCTTCGGTGATATCTCTTTTGAGTGATGCCGGTTGCGTTTGCAAGGAAAAGGCTTTGATGGCTGATTACACCAGCTTTAATATAGGCGGGCCTGCCGATATTCTTCTGAACACTCCCAATTTAGATTCTCTTAAAGCCGCTCTCAGGATACTTAAAGAGAATGATGTGCCTGTGTTTATTTTGGGCAACGGAAGTAATCTTCTGGTTTCCGATTTAGGTATAGAGGGCGCTGTTATAAGGATGACGGGAGATTTCACCGCCTGCAAGCTGATAGGTGATACAGATATCGAATGCGGAGCTGGCGCAAAATTGGCTGCTCTCTGCAGTTTTGCATTGGATAAATCGCTCACGGGTATGGAGTTTGCCTGGGGTATCCCCGGCACGGTGGGCGGCGCGGCCTATATGAACGCCGGTGCCTACGCTTCCGTGATGAGCAACGTGGTTGTTCTTTGCCGCCATATTGATATGGATGGCAATGAGGGCGAATACACAATAGATCAGCTCGGCTACGATTACCGTAAGAGCAATTATATGGGTGATGATAAAATAATCACAAGCATTTCGCTCCGTTTGGCTCCGGGCTCTCCCAAGGCAATAAAGGCCAGAATGGATGAGCTTATGAACCTTAGAAAGACTAAGCAACCCCTTGAATATCCCAGCGCAGGCAGTGTGTTCAAAAGGCCTGTGGGATATTATGCAGGTGCTCTTGTTGATGAATGCGGTCTTAGGGGCAAAAGGGTAGGCGGCGCGATGGTGAGCGAAAAACACGCCGGCTTTATTGTGAATGTGGGTGGAGCCACCTGCAGCGACGTGCTGCAACTTGTGGAAGAAATCCGCGAAGAAGTCTTCCGCCGCAAAGGCGTGAAATTAGAGACCGAAATCAAGGCGGTAGGAAGGCTCTGATGATAGGAGTATAACTATATGTCATTTTCGGCAGAAGTAAAAAATGAACTTTGCAGAATTAGGCAAAAAAAGTGCTGTGATATGGCCGAATGTTACGGTATGCTGGCACTTTCCCGTTGCTTTACAAAAGATAATATATCCTTGCTCACCGAGCACGAGGAAACTGCATTGCGCTTCAGTAGGTTGCTGAGAGATTGTTTCGGTGTGGATACCAAGATAAGCCTCGGCGGCGTGAAGATTCAGAATATGACCGTGACTGTGGGCAGTGATGAGCAGCGCAATAAGATTTTTAGTGTTATAGAAGAGCAGGATCTGCTGAATAGAATTATCTATAGAGAATGTTGTGCTTCGGCTTTTCTAAGAGGTGCATTTTTAGCATCCGGAAGCATTGCCGATCCTAATAAAGGTTACCATATGGAGTTTGTTTGCAACGATGCCGAAGCTGCCAGATTTTTATCCAACATAGCCAGGCAATATTGCTCGGCCTTGGCGGTGGCAGAGCGTGGGCGCACCGTGGTTGCCTACACAAAGGATAGCTCTGTGATTGAAGATATTCTCACGTTTATGAATGCCACAGGCCACACTCTGGAATTTATGAACGTGAAGATATATAAGGATTTTCGCAACAGAATAAACCGTGAGCGGAATTGTGATACAGCCAATATAAATAAGACTGTGGAAGCCGCATTTCGCCACAGAGCAGCCATTGCCAAGCTGAAAAAATCGGGCAGGCTGAGCCATCTGGAAGAGGATCTGCAGTTGGTGGCATTGCTCAGAGATGAAAATCCCGATGCCACGCTTAATGAGTTAGCACAGCTATGCGATCCGCCGCGCAATAAGGCGTGGGTGAATCGCAGGCTTAATAAGATAGAGGAATTGGCCGAAGAAGAATAAATTCGGGAAGGAAAGCAAAATGGGCTTTGTGCATCTGCATCTGCATAGTGAATATAGCCTGCTGGACGGCGCCTGCCGTATCGGTGAGCTGTGCAGCGCTGTAAAGGCGTTGGGGCAGGATGCTGTGGCAATCACAGATCACGGTGTGATGTATGGTGCTATTGAGTTTTATCATCAGGCCAAAAAGCATGGAATAAAGCCTATTATCGGTTGCGAAGTTTATGTAGCACCTCGAAGCCGATTTGATAAAACAAAGGAGTTTGATAGTGATTACAGCCACTTGGTGCTCCTTTGCAAGAATGAAGAAGGATATAAAAATCTTTGCAGGCTTTGCTCGGCAGGATTCACAGAAGGTTTCTACACCAAGCCCAGAGTGGATTGGGAGCTGCTTTGCAAATATTCCGATGGCCTTATTGCTCTTTCGGCATGTCTTGCCGGCGAAATACCTAAAGCGCTTTCTGTTGGCAATTATGAAGAAGCCAGGCGCATTGCGCTGAAATACAGAGATACGTTCGGTGCTGAGAATTTTTATCTGGAACTGCAGGATCACGGGATCGACGAGCAAAAGAACGTTAACACCGGTATTATTCGCATTGCCAGAGAAACCGGTATTCATTTGGTGGCTACCAACGATGTCCACTATGTGAAAAAAGAGGATAGCCGTGTTCAGAATGTGTTGGTTTGCATTCAAACGGGGCACACGGTAGGGGAGGAAAACCCCTTAAGATTCCCCACAGAAGAATTTTATATAAAAAGCGAAGAAGAAATGGCCGAACTTTTTCCGGCTATTCCATCTGCTTTGGAAAACACTGTTAAGATCGCCGAGATGTGCAATCTGGAGTTTGAATTCGGAAAAATAAAGCTTCCCGTGTTTGATATCGGCCCAAAGGATCATTATCAGTTTTTCCGAGAAATGTGCTTTGAGGGATTGCATCGCATATATGGCGCCAATCCCGAAAAAAGCGTGGTGGACAGGCTTGAGTATGAGCTTGATACCATTAATAAAATGGGCTATACCGATTATTATCTTATAGTGCAGGATTTTGTGAATCACGCAAAATCAAAGGGTATTCCCGTGGGTCCCGGCCGTGGATCGGGTGCGGGCAGCCTTGCAGCCTACTGTATTGGCATCACGGGTATCGATCCGATAAGATATAATCTCCTTTTTGAAAGATTTCTTAATCCCGAGCGTGTTTCCATGCCGGATTTTGATATAGATTTTTGCTATGTAAGGCGCCAGGAAGTAATTGACTATGTGAACGCCAAATACGGATCCGATCACGTGGCTCAGATAGTCACATTCGGCACAATGGCGGCAAGGGCTGCCATACGCGACGTAGGCAGAGCCTTGGAGATACCTTATGCCACCTGCGATAAGATAGCGAAGCTTGTGCCGCAGAAGTTGGATATTACAATAGAGAAGGCGTTGGAAGAATCTCCCGAGCTTAAGGAGTTTTACGAAAACGATCCGATTGTAACCGAACTTATTGATACGGCTATGAAGGTGGAGGGTATGCCGCGCCATTCTTCCACCCATGCGGCAGGCGTTGTTATCACCGATCGACCCGTGGTGGAATACGTACCGTTAGCCAGCAACGACGGTGCCGCCGTTACTCAATACACAATGACTGCGTTGGACGAGCTTGGGCTTCTTAAGATGGATTTTCTCGGCCTTCGCAACCTTACTGTTATATCCGATACCGAAAAAATGGTGCGCCGCCACACTCCCGATTTCAGCGTGGAAAACATTCCGCTGGACGACCCTGCCACAATGGAGATGATGTCGCAGGGGAACACGGCAGGTGTGTTTCAGTTTGAATCGGCGGGAATGAAGAGTGTTTTGCGGTCTTTGCATCCCAACAGCATCGAAGATCTTATTGCTGTTATTTCGCTTTATCGCCCCGGCCCTATGGATTCTATTCCAAAATATATCCATAACAGGCACAATCCGGGCAAGATAACCTACTCCACACCGCTTATAAAGCCTATATTGGACGTGACCTACGGCTGTGTTGTTTATCAGGAGCAGGTTATGCAGATATTCCGCTCCTTGGCAGGATATTCTCTGGGCAGAGCCGATATCGTTCGAAGAGCTATGTCTAAAAAGAAGCACGATGTGATGCAAAAGGAGCGCCAGGCCTTTGTTTACGGCGATGACGGTACGAACGGCTCGGCATCTTGTGAAGGTGCAATAAAAAGGGGAGTGAGCGAGAACGCTGCCAATAAGCTCTACGATGAGCTTGTGGCATTCAGTTCTTATGCTTTCAACAAATCCCATGCTGCTGCATACGCTATTGTAGCCTACCGCACAGCCTACCTTAAATGCCACTATCCCAAAGAATATATGGCAGCTTTATTAACAAGCATACTTGACACGAGTGATAAAGTTGCGGTATATATATCTGAGTGCCAAAAAATGAATATCGACGTTTTGCCCCCTGATATCAACGAAAGTGATATGGGATTCACAGTTTCGGGCAATAGTATTCGCTTTGGCCTTTTGGCCGTGAAGAACCTTGGCCGTGGGCTTATCAATCAGCTTGTGGCCGATAGAGAAAGAAACGGCAGATATAAATCTATGCATGATTTTGTGCAGAGGCTCTACGGCAGAGATATGAACCGCCGAGCCTTGGAAGCGCTTATTCGCTCCGGCTCTATGGATTCACTTCCCGGCACACGCAACTGCAAGCTTAAAAATATCGAGGGTATAATGTCTTCTGCCGAGGCGGCTTATTCAAAGGCGAGCATCGGCCAGCTTGGCTTCTTCGATAGCGATATTGCCGATTCGGCGGTGAAGGATTATTATATGCCCGATATTCCCGAAATGGCAAAGGCGGATCTGCTTGCAGGAGAAAAAGAAACGTTGGGATTTTTTGTTTCGGGGCATCCTGTGCAGAAATTTGAAGAATATATCAAGCGGTTCGCCTGTGTTAACACGGCCGAGATAGCTGAGCGGGCAGAAACGGGCGATATTAAAGACAACGATATGGTCTGCGTGGTCGGCATGGTGGAAAAGGTGCGCACCAAATCCACCAAATCAGAGCAGACTATGGCCTTTGTGGAACTGGAAGATGTGCTGGGCAGCATAAACGTTCTGGTGTTTCCGAAGGTCTATGATAAGTTTTCCCACGCTCTTACGGGCGGCAAAATAATAAAAATAGGCGGCCGTTTGGCCATGCGCGAGGATCGTTCTCCGGAGATAATATGCGAAAGTGTTGCAGAGCTGGATGAAAACGATGCCGTAGCGCCGCCAAAGGCAGCCGCAAAAGTGCACAGTAAGGTGAAGGATGGCCTTTATCTTAGGGTGAAAAGTGAAGATTCGGCAGAATTCAAGCGGGCGATGAAATGTATTGAGATTTTCGATGGCAGTTCGTCCCTTTGCGTTCAGTTTACCCAAAGCGGCAGGGTTGTGCGAGATCCTGATGGAATAAGGGTGGATGTGAATCCTACGCTTTTGGCTGAACTTCGCAAAATATTGGGAAATGAAAATGTTAAATACATCGAAAGGGGTATTGAAAAATGAGTGTTAAGAGAATCGGTATTGTTACAAGCGGAGGCGACGCTCCCGGTATGAATGCCGCTGTGCGTGCTGTTGTGCGTACTGCAATCGGAATGGGTCTGGAGGTTTATGGTGTTATCCGCGGATACAACGGACTCATCGAAAAAGATGTTTTTGAAATGAACTGCCGCTCTGTTTCGGATATAATCCATCGCGGCGGTACTATGCTCTACACCGCAAGATGCCTTGAGTTCAAAACAGAAGAGGGTATCAACAGAGCTGTAGAAAATTGTAAAGAACTGGGCATCGATGGCTTGGTTGTTATTGGTGGAGACGGTTCCTTCCGCGGCGCCAAGGATCTTTCCGAAAGAGGAATTCCTTGCGTTGGTGTGCCCGCCACTATTGATAACGATATTTCCTGCTCTGATTACACAATCGGTTTCGACACAGCACTTAACACCGCTGTTGAGATGATCGACCGCCTGCGTGATACAATGCAGTCTCACGATCGTT
>JAZRGE010000056.1:0-5556 GCA_045644025.1 Acutalibacteraceae bacterium
CGACTTATAATTGGTCTTGCCCTCTAAAATTTCCCGCGAGGTGTAGATATGAATTGCGATTTCCCCAAAAAGATAGCCGCCGAAAGAAAAAAGCGCGGCATTTCACAAAAGCAGGCTGCTGCAGCGCTGGGCGTTTCCCAGGCTCTGCTTTCTCACTATGAAAAAGGCATTCGCGAATGCAGCCTTGATTTTGTTGTGAAGGTTTCTCGCTACTACGGAGTGAGCTGCGATTACCTGCTTGGCCTCACCGAGAAGAGCCCTGAAAACGATGGTATCGCACGCGTGCTTTCCACCGTGCTTTCCACCCTTGAGAAGACCGGTGATTCAAAATCCGAAAAATATTGCAAGACATATGTGGATCTGGCTGTTTATCGCCTTTTGAGAATCTTGATGGACACGCCCCACGGCACCACTTACCAGACAGACCGAATGGCCGACGGATATATGCAGCTTTGCATTGCCAAGCTTATGAAGTATTACGACGGCGAAGGCATCGATGCTCGTGAATTGCTTAAAAACAGTGCCGATTGGAATGCTATCTCCAATGTGATATCCTCAAGCGAAAATCTGCTGAACGAGCTAAGCTTTGATAATAAATAGTATAAAATATTCCTGCGGTGCAGCTTATGCTGCACCGCATTTTTTATTATCTATCGTTCTTAATAAGATCTTCGTAGGATTCCCTATCTATAATCACTCTTGCCTGGCCATCCTTCACCATAATTGCGGCGGGCCTGGGCACACGATTATAGTTGCTGGCCATGGAATAATTGTAGGCGCCGGTGCAAAGCACGGCCATAACGTCCCCTGACTCGGGCTTCTGAATTTTGGTGTGCTCCTGAATCAGATCGCCGCTCTCGCAAAAACGACCTGCAACGGTGGCAACGTAGTCTTTGGGCTGATTTGCCTTATTGGCAATAAGAACCTCATAGGAAGCCTGATAGAGCGCATAGCGAGGGTTATCACCAATACCGCCATCAACTGCAATGTAATTGCGAATATTGGGGATCTCCTTCACGCTGCCAACGGTGTAGAGAGTGTGGCCGGCAGGAGCAATAATGGAGCGGCCGGGCTCAAGATACACCTTGGGAAGCTGAACGCCAAGCTCTTCGCAGGCGGCCTTAAGTTCACCGGAAACCACACGCATATATTCTTTATATGCCTTGGGGCTATCGGTTTCGGTGTATCTAATACCGAAACCGCCACCCAGATTGAGTTCGCTGATTTCCACGCCAAGCTCGTTCTTAAGCTGAGCAACAAATCCGATCATCACCTTTGCAGCAAGGCAGAAAGGATCTGTTTCAAAAATCTGGGAACCGATATGGCAATGTATGCCAACAAGATTAAGATGTTCGCTTTCGGCGGTGATCTTGGCGGCGGCAATAGCCTCACCTGTCTCCAAGCCAAAGCCAAACTTAGAATCTATCTGACCTGTTTTAATAAAATCATGGGTATGGGCATCAATACCGGGTTTGATGCGAAGCAGCACGTTTGCCTTCACGCCATGCTCCCCTGCCACACGGTTGATGCGATGAATTTCTTCGATATTATCGGCCACAAATCTGCCAACACCGTTCTTAAGGGCATAAACTATCTCGGATCTGGTCTTATTGTTGCCATGGAAGAAGATCTTCTTAGCGGGGAAACCTGCCTTAATTGCGGTGTAAATCTCACCTGCCGACGTAACGTCTGCCATCATACCCTCTTCTTTAAGAATACGATACATTTCAAGGCAGCAAAAAGCCTTGCTGGCATAAGCAACGCCGCCCTTGCCATCATAAAACTCGGCAAGAGATTCCTTGAATTTGCGGCAATGATCCCTTATTGTGTTCTCATCAAACACATAAAGCGGTGTGCCGAAGTGCTCAGCCAAGGACACAGCATCGGCACCGCCGATGGTGAGATGGCCGTATTCATTCACGTTTAAGCATTCAGTTAACATTTTGGTTCCCCCATCAAATTGAGTTTTCTATAACATTTTTGAGAGCTTCCAAACCCTCTCTTTTAAGAGAAGAAAACGGAATCACATTCACATTCTCATTAAGAAAGCTAAGCTCTTGTTTGATTTTTTCCATTCGTTCGTTGTACTCCGACTTATTCAGCTTGTCGCTTTTTGTCATCACCACAACAAACTTCATTCCCATATCCTGCATCATTTCCATCATCGAATAATCCAGCTCGCTGGGCGTGTGCCTCATATCCACAAGCTGAATTGCCAGCGGAATGTTGCGGCCTTGGAAAAAATAGCCTTCCATAAGCTCTCCCCAGCGGAATTTCTCATCCGACGAAACCTTTGCATAGCCATATCCCGGCAGATCCACCAATCGAAATTTATCTATACGATAAAAATTGATCGTTCCTGTTTTACCGGGCTTTCCGCTTACTCTTGCCAATGCCTTACGGCCTGTGAGGCAATTAATAAGCGAAGATTTGCCCACGTTGGAACGCCCTGCTATACAAATTTCGGGCAGATCCGATTGGGGCAACTGAGACGACTTACCGAAGGCTGCTTCAAAAACAGCATTATTGAAGTTCATTTCTAACAACCTTTTCTTTGTTTGCGGCAACATACTGCTCGTGAATAGCTTCAGCATTATCTATGTTGTAGCAAACCTTGAGTATTTCCTTAACATTTTCCACAGGCACAAACCGCACAGATGAACGCACAACCGGATCAATATCATCTAAATCGGGGATATTGTCGGCAGGGATAAACACAGTTTTCACTCCTGCGCGATATGCAGCCATAGTCTTTTCTTTAAGGCCACCAATGGGCAAAACGCGACCAAGCAACGTGACCTCACCCGTCATGGCAACATCGCGGCGCACGGGCAAAGAAAGAAGCGCGGAAATCACAGCAGTCACGATTGTGACACCTGCGCTGGGGCCATCTTTAGGCACGGCTGCCTGAGTGGCATGAACGTGGATATCCTTATTTTTATAGAAAGTAGGATCCACTTTAAGCGCCTCGGCATTGGCACGAATAAAAGAAACAGCGGTGGTGGCCGATTCCTTCATAACATCGCCTAAAGAACCGGTGAGCACCAACTTGCCCGTTCCTTCCACAACAGCAGCTTCAAGCTGAAGCAGCTCACCGCCAACCGATGTGTAGGCTAAGCCGTTCACAATGCCGATAGTATCGGATTTAAGCAATGCATCGTCCTTAAATTTAGGAGTGCCGAGAAAATCCTTAATATTCTTATCGGAAACAGTTATCTTCTTTCCTTCTCCTGCCGCCTTGGATTTGGCAGCCTTGCGGCAAATAGCGGCAATTTCCCTTTCCAACTGCCTCACACCGCCTTCACGGGTGTAGTTGGAAATAATGGAGAAAACGGCGCTATCGGCAATCCTAAGATCTGCAGCAGAAAGGCCGTGACGATTAAGCTGTTTCTTAACAAGATGTTTTTTTGCTATATTATATTTTTCCTGAGCTGTATAGCTGGAAAGATCAATCACTTCCATTCTATCATAAAGCGGGCCGGGAATAGAATCGGCAGTGTTGGCTGTTGTGAGAAACATCACTCTGCTCAAATCAAAAGGCAGCTCCACAAAGTGATCGCAAAAAGCCGAATTTTGCTCGGCATCCAGCACTTCAAGCAGCGCAGACGACGGATCGCCTCGCATATCGCTTGCCATCTTATCGATCTCATCCAAAAGAATGAGAGGATTAGCTGTGCCTGCTTTGGAAACGGCATCTATAATACGGCCGGGCATAGAGCCGATATACGTCTTTCTATGGCCACGGATCTCGGCTTCATCGTGAACACCGCCGAGAGCGATTCGCTGGAATTTGCGACCCATACACTCTGCGATGGCTTTGGCAATAGAAGTTTTACCAACACCGGGAGGGCCCACGAGGCATATTATCTGCCCCTTGATATCGGGAGCAATCTTCTTCACAGCGAGCATCTCCAGGATGCGCTGCTTAACCTTTTCCATTCCGTAGTGATCGCGATCAAGGATCTTCTTAGAGCGGCTGATATCAATCTTATCAGTGGTGTAAACACCCCAAGGCAGACCGATGCAAACATCAAGATATCCGCGAACAACAGTGGCTTCATGAGAACCCGAAGGCATCTTATAAAGCTTATCCACTTCCTTTGTAAGCTTTTCCTTAATATCATCGGGGGCATTAAGGGAATGTATCTTCTGCCTATATTCATTAAACTCTTCATCGGGATCGTCTTCGCCGTAGAGTTCGGAGCTGATAGCCTTCATCTGCTCGCGAAGATAATATTCCCGCTGATTATCGTTCATCTGATCCTTAACTTTTTCGCCGATCCTTGCATCCAATTTAAGAATTTCGTTCTCGCGCTGAAGAATCTTAGCAATAAGTTTAAGCCTGGCAACAGGATCCAAAGTCTCCAAAACATATTGGCGGTCGTCCACAGGCAGGGGTGTGTTGGAAGCTATAAAATCGGCCAATCTGCCGCAATCATCCATTTCCAGCACCGACATACCAATATCGGGAGAAAGCTTAGGGCTTAAAGAAGCATAAGATTCAAAGCCATCCCTCACCCTGCGGATAAGAGCTTCGGCAAAGGATTTAGAAGCCCTGGATTTAGCATCCTCCAAGGGGTGAACGGTAGCAAGATAATAAGGCGCATAAGAATTGATGGTGAGATATTCCGCACGGATGATTCCCTCCACCAGAACTCTCACCGTATCGGCCGAAACCTTCACCAACTGGCGAATTTTAGCCACACAACCAACGGTGTAGAGCTGATCTTCGGTGGGGTCGTCTTCTCTCATATCTTTTTGGGTGAGAAGAAACACTCGCCTATCTCTCTCCATCGCTTCCTGAAGCGCTGCAATAGATTTTTTTCTGCCCACATCAAAATGTATGCGCATTTCGGGAAAAACAACCAATCCGCGAAGTGCCAACATGGGCATTGTCATAATTTCGTAGGATTCATCCATCATAAACTATATAATTCTCCGCTTTCTACAACAGAAACATTGTGCTCACAAAGAGTTTTCACAGCGGCTGCCTCATCGGTAGCCTTAATGATAACGTAGGCATGATCTTTTTGAGGATGCAGGAACGCATATATATATTCCATATCCACGCCGCCATCGGCCAGCGCACTTGTGATTTTATGAAGTCCGCCGGGTTCATCGGCAACTTCAACAGCTATAACATCTGTAAGGCCGGCTGTAATGCCCTGAGCCTTAAGTCCGTTAAGCGCTTCATCGGGTTTATCCACAATAAGGCGAAGCACGCCGTAATCGGATGTATCGGCGATGGAAAGTGCACGAATATCTATATTGGTATCGGCAAGAATTCCTGTGATCTTCTTCATGCCGCCCATTTCGTTGGAAACAAAAACTGATAACTGCTTAACCATAATTTTGCTCCTCTCTTAATATGTTCTCTTATCTATCACGCGCTTGGCTTTGCCCTCACTACGAACAATAGCGCCGACTTCCACAAACTTGACCTTTGCGCTGATATTAAGGGTGGAAAGAAGTTCGGACTCAATCTTCTTAACAACCGATTCGAGATTTTTAATAGAATCGGAGAATAAGGAGCCATCCATCTCCACCTGAACCTCC
>JAZRGE010000057.1:0-28360 GCA_045644025.1 Acutalibacteraceae bacterium
GTAAAAAAATATCTGCGAAAATTTGAAAAAATTTTAAAAAAGTATTGAAATCTCATCAAAAGTATAGTAAAATATATTCGAAGTGCAAGAAAGTGCACGAAAGTGTCACAAAGTGGAGGTGATTTGAGTGTTCGTAGGTGAGTATTCACATAATATTGATGCCAAGGGCAGAATTATAATACCGGCAAAGCTTCGTGAACAGCTTGGCGAGCATTTCATGGTCACCAAAGGACTTGACGGATGTCTTGCTGTGTACACTATGGAGGGCTGGAAAGAGTTTGAGAGTAAAATCGCAAGTCTTCCCGCAAACCAGAAAAGTGCACGTTACCTGCAGAGAATATTTCTTTCAGGTGCTGCAGAGGCGGAGCCGGATAAACAGGGCAAGGTGCTTATAACACCTCCCCATCGTGAATATGCGGCACTTACTAAAGAGGTTGTAATAATCGGTGCAGGCTCTCATGCTGAAATATGGGATGCACAGCGCTGGGCTGAATATACAGAAAGCGATGTAGAGATGACTCTTGAAGATGCGGCTGAAGCACTTGAAGGATTTAATTTCTAAAAATCGTCAGTGGAGGGTGTCATGGAGTTCAACCATGTAACGGTACTGCTTAACGAAACCGTGGATGCCTTGAATATTGATCCCAATGGAATTTATGTTGATGGCACGGCCGGCGGAGCAGGACATTCCACAGAGATTGCAAAGAAACTTAAAGGCGGTCGCCTGATCGCCATAGATAGAGATCCCGATGCCGTGAGAATAGCAACGGAAAGGCTGAGCGACTATAACGCCACCGTTGTGCAGGATCGGTTCTCCAACATAAAATCCGTGCTTGAAAAGCTGGATATTCACGGCGTAGACGGTGTGATGATGGATCTTGGCGTTTCATCCCATCAGCTGGATAAAGCCGAAAGGGGATTTTCCTATAGGAATGAAGCCCCCCTTGATATGAGAATGAGCCAGAGCGGAAGAACGGCTGCTGATTTAGTGGCTGAGCTTTCTCAGAACGAACTGGTGAAGATCTTCCGCGACTACGGCGAAGAACAGTTTGCCGTGAGCATTGCAAGAGCAATTGTGAACACAAGGGAAAAGGATCCTATTACCACCACGTCTCAGTTGGCTGATATCATAAGCCGCTCGGTGCCTTCGGCCGCAAGGCGCGATGGCCATCCTGCCCGAAAGTGCTTCCAAGCGCTTAGAATTGCTGTGAACGGCGAACTGCAAGAAGTGGAAAAGGGAATAGCCGATGCTTTTGAAATGCTTAATCCCGGCGGTGTTTTGGCTGTTATCACGTTCCATTCTCTGGAAGACAGAATCGTGAAGCAATATTATGCTTCTCTTTGCAAAGGGTGCACATGCCCACCCGAGTTGCCGGTTTGCGTATGCGGCGGTAAGCCCAGGGGAAGGCTTGTTTCCCGCAAACCCATACTTCCCTCCAAGGAAGAAATAGAAATCAACTCAAGAAGCCGCAGCGCTAAGCTGAGAGCTATTGAAAAACTATAAAAGAAAGGAAGAAACAAATGAATAATATGAAATATTTCAGAGGCAGTATTGCATACGATTACGATATGTTTCTTCCTGCTGAAAAGAGCCGCGATAATGTTGTGAAGATGCCGCAAAGAAGCAGGACGGCCGCTAAAAAACAGCAAAGATTTGCTGCAGCCGCAGGAGCTAAAAGGCTGGGCGAGAAACTGGCGGCGGGCCTTATTTGCGCGTTTATCATCGGCACACTTTGCTTGAATATTTTCCTTAGAGTGGAGATAAGCGAAACAAGCACAGCTATAAGCGCCTTAAAAAGTGATATAGAGGAGCTTAAGAGTGAGGAAACAAGATTGATGGTGCAGATAGATCGAAAGACCTCCTATGATAATCTTGAACTCGCAGCGGAAGAGCTTGGCATGCACAAGCCTCAAAAGGATCAAGTGATCTATATAAGAACAAACGAAACGAATACTGCGGTTTTATCCGACGGTCGCCTTGTTGCCGATGCGGGCGTTGGGAATGAATAGGCCGAGGAACAACTGAATATATCTTAAAAAGTACGAGAGTTGATGTGAAAAATCGGCTCTCGTTTAAGTGGTTTATTATATATATAATATAAATATATAAAGAGGAGGTATCGCGCATGGCAGCAGGTCCCGGAAAAACAATGTGGGTTCGCTCAATGGTCGTTATGTTGGTTTTGCTTTTTGCACTTGTGGTTGTTCCCACGATTTCCCTGGGCAATATTATGATAATCCAGGGCGAATTTTATAAGAAAAAAGCCGCAGATCAGCAGCTTTACGATACCGAGATCAAGGCCACCAGGGGAGATATAGTGGATAGAAACGGCGAGACACTCGCCACCAGCGCCCCGGTGTGGACGGTTTATATAACACCAAACGATTTCAGAAAGATCGAAAAAGCAGATGAGCGTGAACAGACGAAAAAGCTTATCGCAACCGAACTTTCTTCCATTCTCGGCCTGGAATATGAAAAGGTGCTGGAAGCCACCAACAAAAATTCCAGCTATGTTTCCATCAAGCAAAAGGTGGAAAAGCCGGAAGCCGATAAGGTGAGAACCTTTGTTTCGGAGAATTCTTTGGGCTATGTGATAGGCTTGGACGAAAGCACTAAGAGATACTACCCCAATGATAACCTGGCATCCACAGTGCTTGGTTTTGTGGGAACCGATAATCAAGGTCTTTCGGGCCTTGAGGCATATTACGATAACCAGCTGACCGGTGTGCCCGGCAGGGTGGTGGCTGCCAAGAATGCTCTCGGCGCCGATATGCCGTTCAGCTATGAGAAAATGATTGAATCGGTGCCCGGCAACACTCTTGTTTCCACCATCGATAAGTACGTGCAATATGTTGTGGAAAAGCATCTCACCGCGGCTGTGGCCGAGAACAAGGTGAGCGGTAGCGGTATCTGCATTGTGCAAAACGTGAAGACCGGCGCTATTCTTGCAATGGCTTCAAAAAACGATTTTAATCCTAACGATCCATTCACGCTAAGCGAGCAAAACCAAGCTCTGCTGGAAGGCCTGGAAGGGGAGGAACGCACCAAGAAGCTTAATGAACTGAGAAATGCTCAGTGGCGAAACGCTGCCATATCTAACACCTACGATCCCGGTTCGGTGTTTAAGGTTATCACCGTTGCCGCAGCCTTGGAAGAGGGTGTTACCGATCTTAATTGCAGATATTCCTGCCCCGGCTATATTGTGGTGGCAGGCCAAAGGTACAAATGCTCCAACACCGAAGGCCACGGTTCTCAAAGCCTTACAGAAGCAATGCAGCATTCCTGCAATCCTGCATTTATCACCATCGGTATGCAGCTTAAGGCACACGCTTTTTCCACCTATTTCGAGGCATTCGGACTCACAGCCAAAACAGGCATTGATCTTCCCGGTGAGGCGTCGTCCATCTACCATGCCGAAAGTCAGATGGGCATGACAGAGCTGGCTTCCAGCTCCTTTGGCCAGACATTCCAGGTTACACCTTTGCAAATGATCACAGCAATATCTACCGCCGTGAACGGTGGAAATCTTGTAACCCCCTATGTGGTGGATAAGATCCTGGATAGAAACGGCAATGTTATAAAGAGCAACGCCACCACACCAAAGCGTCAGGTAATCGCCTCCAAAACATCCGAAACTGTGCGATATCTGATGGAGCAGGTTGTGGCCACGGGCGGCGGCAAAAACGCCTATATTTCGGGCTATAGAATAGGCGGTAAGACCGGTACTTCCCAGAAAGTTACTGAGATGCTGCAAACAGGGCAGACCGGACTTTACGTTGCTTCCTTTGTGGGCGTTGCGCCCATAAACGATCCTGAGATCGCAGTGCTTGTGATGATGGATAAACCCAACGGCGAGAGCTTCTACGGCGGAACGATATGTGCCCCCGTGGCAGGAAGCATACTTGCCGAGGTGCTGCCTTACCTTGGCTACGAGCCCAACTACACTCAGGCCGAACTTGATTCTATGGCGATCAAGGTGCCCGATGTGGAGGGTCTAACTCTTGATGAGGCTAAGGCAAAGCTGAATGCAAAGAAGTTTAGCGTGAAGATAATCGGAGATGGAGATAAGGTTGTGTCTCAGTTCCCCGAAAGCAGCCACTCTATCTACAGCGGTGGAACCGTGCTTCTCTACACAACCGATGCCGCAGCCGAAACTCCGCCGATGACAACCGTACCCAATATGACACAACTTACTGTTTCGGGCGTGAACGACATCGCAAAGCAGTACGGAATCAACGTGGTATATTCCGGCAACGTATATAGCACAAACTCAACCGTTGCATCCTATAAGCAGAGCCTTGAGCCCGGCCTTGAGGTGGAGAAGGGAACGGTTGTAACAGTATATTTCCGAAGTGAAGACTACACCGAGTAAAGTTTGGAGGGAATTTTATGAAACTTTGCAAAATTATTGGTGAAATACAGAATAATAAACTGGCTGAACTTGAAATTAAGGGTATTACCTGTGATTCGAGAAAAGTTGAAGAAGGTTTCCTTTTCTTCTGCATTAAGGGCGTGGCTTCCGATGGTCACAAGTTTGCCAATGTGGCACTCGAAAAAGGAGCGGCAGCAATAGTCTGCCAGGATGATTTGGGCCTGGATAATCAGATAATTGTGGAAAACTCTCGCATTGCTTATGCCGAGGCCAGCTGCAATTGGTTTGATAATCCTTCCAAGAAGATGAAGATGATCGGTGTTACGGGTACAAACGGAAAAACTTCCGTGACCTATATGCTTAAGGCTATTCTGGAGCAAACCGGTGCGAAGGTTGGCCTCGTGGGCACAATTCAGCACCTTGTGGGCGATAAAGTTTATGAATCTAAAAATACTACCCCCGATGCTTATGAACTGCAGAGTCTTATAAGCGAGATGTATAAGGCGGGATGCACACACGTGGTGATGGAGGCATCATCCCATGCTCTGCATCAAGGGCGCAATCACGGCATTCATTATGATGCCGCTATGTTCACGAATCTCACCCAGGATCATCTGGATTATCACGAGACAATGGAAAACTACGCAGCAGCCAAGAGAATTCTTTTTGAAAACTGCGATGTGGCTGTTATAAACTACGATGATCCTGCCGGCATGGGAATGGTTGAAGGCTTGGATTGCAAGGTTGTAACTTATTCCGCCAAATCCGATAATGCTACTTATTCGGCAAAAAATATAGTGATCAAGGCCGATGGATCTAATTTTGATCTGGTGGGCTACGATCTTATCCTTAGGATCAAAATGAAGGTTGGCGGTAAGTTCTCTGTGAAGAACGCTATGTGCGCTGCTGCCTGCGCTATGCAGCTTGGCGTGGAAAACGAGCAAATCGTGGCCGCGATCAACGGTATAGCAGGCATAAAGGGCAGGGCAGAAGCTATGGATCTCGGTGAGGATTTCACCGTGATAATCGATTATGCCCACACTCCCGACGGGCTTAAAAACATCCTTTCCACCTTCCGCGATGTGGAAAAGAATCGCCTTGTGGCTGTTTTCGGATGCGGCGGTGACAGAGACAGAACGAAGCGCCCCATAATGGGCGATGTTGCTGCAACCTATTCCGATTTTGTGATCGTTACAAGCGATAACCCCCGAAGTGAGGATCCGGATGCAATTATTGCCGATATTCTTGAAGGCATGAAGACAACAAGAACACCCTACAAGGTGATAACAAATCGTGGCGATGCCATTCGTTACGCTGTTAAGAACGCAATGCCCGGAGATATTATCGTGCTTGCCGGTAAGGGCCACGAAACATATCAGATCCTTAAGGATGGCACTATCCACTTTGATGAAAGGGAGATAGTGAGAGAGGCTTTGGGCAAGGAGGAAAAATAAAATGGAAGTTTACATTACCGTTGCCGCAGCGCTTATTGGTTTGCTTACCACAGCACTGCTGGGAATACCCACTATTCCTTATTTGAAAAAGCTTAAATTCGGGCAGACTATTCTTGAAGAAGGCCCGAACTGGCATAAGAGCAAAGAAGGAACCCCCACAATGGGCGGCATCATTATGATGATCGGCTTTGCCGTGGCTGTAGCATTAGCCTTTGTGTTGGCGGCGGTGCTGGGTAAGGTGAATCTTGTTTTCGGCGGCAGCCTTATCTACGTGCTTTCGGGTGCAGGATTGGCGCTGGGAATGGGTTTTATTGGCTTCCTGGATGATTATATAAAGGTTGTTAAAAAGCGCAATCTTGGCCTCACGGCTATGCAGAAGACCTTTTTGCAGATGTTTGTCTCCGTGGCCTATCTTATAGTGCTTGTGCTCGGCGGTATGAAGACAACCTGGTTGCCTTTTATAGGCGAGATCAGCATTGTAAGCGGCTGGGGAATAGCTTTTTTGCCAATAATGCTCTTCTTTGTTTATGGTTTTGTGAATGCAGTTAATCTCACCGATGGCATTGATGGCCTTGCTTCGTCGGTAACAATGGTTGTCTGTTGCTTCTTTATGATTGCTTCCGCTTTCCTTCGCATTGCAGGAATCAACGTGCTTGCAGCGGCCGCTGCAGCCGTTTGCACCGGCTTCTTGGTTTGGAATCTCCATCCCGCTAAGGTTTTTATGGGCGACACCGGCTCTATGTTCCTCGGCGGTTTGGTTGTAGGTCTTTCATTTGGCATCGGCCGTCCCGTGCTTCTTGTTTTTGCAGGAGTGCTTTATCTCTTGGAGGCACTTTCGGTAATGCTCCAAGTGGCCTATTATAAGAAGACAAAGAAACGCCTTTTCAAAATGAGCCCCATTCATCATCACTATGAAATGAGTGGATGGAGCGAGGAAAAAATAGTGTTCGTCTTTTCGCTTATCACAGCTATTGGTTGTGCAATAGCCGGCTTACTCATAATTCTTTAAGAACGGAGGGAGCAACTTGACCGAGTTTCGCCCCAAGAAAATCGATAACAGAGATAGAAAGCTCAGCCTTAAGATGGATGGTAAGATGGATATTACCTTCCTTGCTTTGGTGCTCATTTTGCTGGGTGTTGGTCTTGTTATGCTCTTTTCCGCCAGCTATGCTTATGCTCACACTCTCTATGGCAACAGCTATCGCTTTATTTCCAGGCAGGCGGCTTTTGCTGTTGGCGGTGTGATAATAATGCTTATAGCCTCCAAAATCAACTACAAATGGTTTCACGTACTATCCTGGCCGATTTATGCCGTGGCGGTGGTGCTATTAATAATCGTGCTGATACTTCCGCCGCTAAGGGAAGGCTTTGATTACAAGCGTTGGATAGTGCTTGGCCCCATCAATTTCCAGCCTTCGGAAATAGCTAAATTTGCCGTTGTTGTGCTGTTTGCGCATCTTATCACCAAGAATCAGCATAAGATGCAGACCTTTACCTATGGTGTGCTCTGGCTTGGATTTTTGCTTGTTTTGGTGTGCGGCCTGATTGTTGTTGAAACTCATCTTTCGGCCACTCTGCTCATTCTTTCCATAGGTGTTATGCTTATGATTGTGGGCGGAATCAAGCGCAGATATATAATTCTCGGCGGCCTTGGCGTTGTAGGAGCAGGAGGCCTTGCTATCCTAACAGGCCTTGTAAGCTATGGATCCAGCCGAATTCAGTATTGGCTCGACCCATGGGCAGCTCCCACGGGAGAGGGATATCAGACTATACAGTCGCTTCTTTCTATAGGCTCGGGTGGCCTGCTCGGTAAGGGCCTTGGCCAATCAAGGCAGAAATATCTTTGGGTGCCCGAACCGCACAACGATTTTATCTTTGCAATCGTTTCGGAAGAATTGGGCCTTATAGGCGCCTTCGTTATAATTATTCTGTTTGCCCTGCTTGTTTGGCGCGGATTCGTGATAGCAATGCGATGCCCCGATAGATTCGGCTCGCTCGTGGCCTTGGGCCTTACGTTCCAGGTTGGCATTCAAACAGCGCTCAATATTATGGTTGTTACAAACACGATTCCCAACACGGGAATAAGCCTTCCGTTCTTTAGCTACGGCGGCACAGCGCTTATCATTCTGCTGGCCGAAATGGGCGTTATATTATCCATTTCACGAAGTTGCAAAATGGAAAAGTCGTAAATTAGGGGGATAAAAGGGTGCATATAGTATTCACAGGTGGAGGCACTGCAGGGCATATCAATCCGGCTCTTGCGGTTGCCGGATATCTCACCTCAAAAGATAAAAATATTAAAGTGAGCTACATCGGCAAGAAAGGCGGCCTGGAGCAAAGGCTTGTGGCTAATGCGGGTTACGATTTTTATGCTGTGAACGTGGCAGGCCTTCGCCGCAGTTTTACACCTGCGGCTGTTGTGCACAATGTATCTGCTCTCGTTAAAGCCTATACTTCCACAATAAGGGCTAAAAAAATCTTGAAAAAACTTAAACCCGACATCGTGATGGGCACGGGTGGCTACGTGAGTGGCCCTGTTGTGCGCACCGCCGCTAAAATGGGTATTAAAACAGTTATTCACGAGCAGAACGCTTTCCCCGGTGTTACCACCAAAATGCTTGTTGGCCTGGTGGATAAGGTGATGCTGGCAATGCCCGAAGCCGAAGCCCGTCTGGAGCTTAAGAATCCCCCTGTGATAACGGGCAATCCCGTGCGT
Source organism: Acutalibacteraceae bacterium (assembly GCA_045644025.1). Taxonomy (GTDB): domain Bacteria; phylum Bacillota; class Clostridia; order Oscillospirales; family Acutalibacteraceae; genus JAZRGE01. Next base: position 8,544 of record JAZRGE010000057.1, read on the forward strand.
GGAGAGCTTAAAAAAGGGGATAGGCATAATGCCAGAATTCGCCTTGGAATTGGCGATAAGCCTATGATCCTCTCTTTTGGCGGAAGCCTTGGTGCCGAGCCTATAAATCGCGCCGTGGAAGGCCTCATGGAAGAAAACGATAAAACAGGTAAATACTGCATTATTCATGCTGCGGGAAAAGCAGATTATTCCAAGATGCTTAAAAGATTGGAGCAGAAGGGGATCAAACCCGATATCAGCTGTAATCGACTGCTTGAATATATTGATGATATGGCTACCTATATGGCTGCGGCAGATATTGTCGTTTGCCGTGCTGGCGCCATCACTCTGGGAGAGATCCAATGCTGCGGCAAAGCATCTATACTAATCCCTTCTCCTTATGTGGCAGAAAATCACCAGTATCATAATGCTATGTCGCTTAAAAATCGTGATGCGGCCGAGGTGCTGCAGGAAAAGGATCTTTCTTCTGCATCGCTTTCTAAAATGATAGCAGAAATATTGAGCGATCCTGCAAGGCTTGCCAATATGCAGAAAAATGCCCGACTCAGCGCAATAGATGATTCCTGCGAGCGAATTGCAGAAGTAATCTACTCAGTTTTATAAAAATTCACCATATTGTTTCCTTTGGCATACAATGCTCTTGAGGGTTGAATCACACTAGCCCTTTGTTTTATTTCGGGAGGGTGTATGCTATGGCCGAAATTGTGATAAACGGCGGAAGAAAACTTACCGGTGAAATAAATATTCAGGGCGCAAAAAACGCCGCTCTGCCTTTGCTTGCGGCCACGATCTTAATAAACGGACGCAGCGTTTTGCATAATTGCCCCAAATTATCCGATGTGGAAACGTCGCTTAAAATACTGCGCTTTATCGGCTGTGATGTGAGCCGATACGGCAGCACGGTGGTTGTGGATGCTACATATGTGAATGGTTATGCCATTCCCGAAGAACTTATGGGTGAGATGCGCTCGTCCATAGTGTTTCTCGGCGCTGTTGCCTCAAGAACAAAGAGGGCAGTGCTCAGCAGTCCGGGCGGTTGCGAGCTTGGCCCAAGGCCGATAGATCTTCATTTGTCTGCCTTGCGAAAAATGGGAATGGAGATATGCGAGGAATACGGAAGGTTGGATTGCCGCGCCGAGAGCATTAAAGGCACCGATATAAATCTTTCTTTCCCAAGCGTTGGTGCCACGGAAAATATTATGCTTGCGGCGGCAACAGCTAAAGGCATCACACGAATCTATAATGCAGCACGTGAACCTGAGATTGCCGATTTGGCAGTTTTTCTGCGGAAGGCAGGAGCGAAAATCTTGGGTGACGGAACCGGCTGCATTGTTATTGAGGGAGTAGACTCACTTCACAATGTGGAGCATACCGTGCTGCCCGACCGAATTATTGCCGCTACCTATATGGCGGCCGCGGCTGTAACGCGCGGAGAAATGCTGCTGAAGAATATAAATACCAATCACATTGGCCAGATAAGCGAGCATTTTGCAGAAGCGGGCTGCGAGATACGTTCTTTTGAAGATAGTGTGTATATCAATGCACCCGAACACCTGCAAAGAATTCCTATACTTCGCACGTTGCCTTATCCGGGCTTTCCCACCGATGCGGGGCCGCCGCTTTTGAGTGTGATGACGGTGGCTGATGGTTGCTCGATGCTGGTGGAAAATATTTTTGCCAATCGCTTTCGCTACACAGATGAACTGAAAAGGCTTGGTGCGAAGATCAAAGTGGAAGGTCGCGTGGCTGTGGTGGAAGGTGTGAAAAAGCTTACGGGTGCTTGCGTTAAAGCCACGGATCTTCGAGGCGGCGCTGCGCTTGTGATAGCGGCTCTTGCAGCCGATGGAGAAACACGAATTTGTGATATAAAGCACATCGATCGAGGCCATGAAGAACTGGAAAAGAATCTGACCGATGTGGGAGCAGATATAAAGAGGGAATAAAAAATATGGGAAGTAAAAATAGAAACAACAGAAAAGCCCCGACACATCAGAAAAAGAGAAAAGGCTCGGCTGCGGTGCTGTTCATTTCTCTTGTGCTGGTGTGTCTTTCTGTGCTTATATCCCTATCGCTTACGGTGTTTTTTAAGGTGAAGAATATCGCTGTGAGCGGCAAAACGATCTATTCTTCCCAAGAGATAATCGAAGCCGCCGGAATGAAGATAGGCAAGAATATGTTTGTCTCATTCTTCACGGGAGCAGAAGGCAACATTGAGACTAAATTACCCTATGTGGGTGATGCCAACATAATTCGTAGTATTGATGGAAACGTGACAATAGAAGTTACTGCCACGGCAGCCGAAAGGAATTATAAACAAGGCGAGAAATATATCTATGTGAATTCTTCGGGCAAAATGCTTGAAATAGCCGACAGCGCCTTAAAGGACAAGCCTTTGATAACCGGGGTTGCTCTTAGCGAGGCCACGCTCGGCAAAAATATCAGCTATGCCGAGGAAAGTGCTGAAAAAACAGTGAATGAAATATTTGCTGCTGCTAAAGCAAATTCGCTGAATATTACAGAGATTTCCACCGATGAGAAACATAGTTTTCTTGATGTGGTCGTTTCTGATAAATATCTTGTGCATCTGCTCGATAGCGACAATATCGAATATAAAATGCTCCACTTAAGCAAGTCACTTGCACAGCAAAAAGGGGAGTCGGGCGGAGTGTTTACCTTCAGCGAATCCAACGAGGGAAGGGTTGTGTTCACGCCCGGAAATATTCACCCCGAACAGTTGCCGGAAAACGGCGAACAAACAGGGGATGAAGGTGAAAATTCAGCCGAATAACATATAATTAAAGAAAAATATGAAAAACAGGCAAAAATATGCAAATAAATTGCGATAAAAGCAAAAATAGGTGTTGAATTTTTAGTTTTTGTGTGTTATCATAACAACTGTGTAATTGTAACATAAGGTTGTTATGCATATATAAAATCGGAAGGATTGATTAGTAATGGCATTTGATATTGCAAATGAACTGGAAGATGTTGTTCAAATTAAAGTTGTAGGTGTAGGCGGAGGCGGCGGCAACGCTATTAACCGAATGGTAGCAGCCGGCGTTCGCGGTGTTGAGTTTATCGCTGTTAACACCGATAAATCTGCTCTCTATCTTTCTAAGGCCAACCAGAAGATTCAGATCGGCGAAAAGCTCACAAAGGGTCAGGGTGCCGGTGCAGATCCCACAAAGGGCTCCCGTGCTGCCGATGAATCCAGAGATGAGATCGCTAATGCTCTTCGCAGCACCGATATGGTATTTATCACTGCAGGTATGGGCGGCGGCACAGGTACAGGTGCTGCTCCTATCGTTGCTTCCATCGCCAAGGAAATGGGCATTCTCACTGTTGGTATCGTCACCAAGCCCTTCGCTTTCGAAGGCAGAAAGAGAATGGAAGCTGCCGAGCAGGGCATTGCAGAGCTGAGAAAGTATGTGGATAGCCTTGTTGTTATCCCCAATGAGAGATTGAAGTTCGTTTCCGAGCAGAAGATCACTCTTGCCAATGCTTTCGAGATCGCCGATGATGTTCTCCGTCAGGGCGTTCAGAGCATCTCCGAGCTTATCAACGTTACCGCTATGGTTAACCTTGATTTTGCCGATGTCACCGCTATTATGAAGGATGCAGGCTATGCTCACATGGGCGTTGGCTCTGCTCAGGGTAAGGATAAGGCCGAGATCGCCACTCAGTCTGCTATCACCAGCCCCCTTATCGAGACTTCTATGGAAAATGCTAAGGGCGTTATCATCAGCATCACCGCTTCCACCGATATTGGTCTGGAAGAAGTTGATACTGCTGCAACCCTTATCTCCAACATGGCCAATCCCGATGCCACCATCATTTGGGGCGCTCAGCTGGATGATAAACTGGAAGACGAGATCCGTGTAACCGTTATCGCCACAGGTCTTGGTGATTCCAAGGGCACCACTGCTGAAGACGTTATCAACGTTCTTTCCTCCAGCAGCGCAGACGACGACAACGATTATGTTGACGTTATCGATCTTGTGAATGGCTACAAGAAGGGCTAATTAACATAACTCAAACAGCCGACCGAAGGGTCGGCTGTTTTCTTTTTGGCAGAGTTGACAATACTTTTTAACTGTGATAAAATTTTTTGAAACGAAAGGCGGTGAGCCAATGAAAAAAATTATATCTTTAATATTGGCTTGCGCCGTTTTGTTGGCGCTTGGCGGATGCCAAGCAGATAGATCCAACGGAAAGCCTAATGCTTCTGTGGCGATTGTGCCTATGGCAGAAATGGCAAGGGCTGTGGCAGGAGATTTATGGAACGTGAATGTTGTTATTCCTGCAGGCAGCAGCCCTGAAAACTATGAGCCTACTGTGGCCGAAAGAATGGCTTTGGAGGATTCTGCTATCTATTTTTCCGTGGGTGTGCCCGCCGAAGCGGCGGCAATCCTGCCGATCATCAGCAGTAGCACAAAGATTGTGCGGCTGGATCACACTGTGGCAGATCAATTTGCCGATCTTAAAATGGCCGAGGGCCGCGATCCGCACATATGGCTTTCTCCGAAAAGAGCTGAAGCTATGGTGGCTGCTATGGCCGAAGCTTTTGCTCTGGCAGATCCTGCAAACAAAGAAATATATATGTCTAACGCCCAAGAATATATTGCAAAAATCAATTCTGCCGATGAATATATAAAGCAGAAATTTGAGGGCGTTGTAGGTCGTAAGTTTATCGCCTTTCATCCTGCTTTTGCCTATTTTGCCGATGAATATGGCCTGCAGATGGTTGCCCTTCAGGAAGAGGGCAGAGAAGCCACCTTGCAGCATATGCAGGATATGGCAGACTACGCCAAGCGCGAAGGCATAAAGGCTGTTGTTTACCAAGGTGAGATAGATAGCAAGCAGGTGGAGGCCTTTGCTCAGCAGATTGGTGGAAAAACTGTGAAATTAGAGCCGTTGGCTCCCGATTATATTGAGAATTTGAAGGAAATGGCCGATGTTTTGGCCGAGATAATGAAATGAAAGATATTGCATTAAAAATTGAAAATCTTTCGGTGGAATATGGCTCCAACAGAGTGCTCAACGATATCTGTCTCCGGGTAAATAGCGGTGAGGTTTTGGGCATTATTGGGCCCAACGGCGGCGGAAAGACCACTCTTCTTAAAGCTATTCTTGGCCTCGTGCCTATATCTACGGGTAGCATAGAGGTGCTTGGAACCACCGCAAAAAAAGGTGCAGCGTCTATTGGCTATGTGCCCCAGCATGCCGAAATGGATAAAAATTTCCCCATAAACGTGGTGGATACTGTTCTCACAGGCTGCGTGGGCGGCGGAATTCATCCTTTTTTCAGATATTCCAAAGCTCAGAAGCAGGCGGCTGTTGATGCTCTTGCAAAGGTGGGTATAGCAGATCTTGCAGAGAAGGAGATAGGTAGCCTTTCGGGCGGTCAATTCCAGCGTATGCTAATTGCCAGAGCTATTGTTTCTGCTCCTAAGATCCTTTTCCTTGATGAGCCCACAGCCAGTGTGGATCCCGCTTCCCGAGAGCAGATCTATAATCTTCTGGCTGAGCTTAAGGATGAAATGACGATTGTTATTGTTTCTCACGATCTCTTGGCGGTTTCCTCTCTTGTGGAAAATATTGCCTGCCTTAACGGCTCTCTCGTTTATCACGGCAATCCCGAACTCACGGGAGATATTATGGATGAACTTTACGGCTGCCCCGTGGAGCTTATTGCTCACGGTGTGCCTCACCGAGTGCTTCATTCCCACGATCATTCCGGGGGGTGCTGTTGTTGATTAATGCTATTATAAACTACACTTTCATGCAAAACGCACTTATTGCATCGGTGCTTGCGGCGGTTATCTGCGGTATAATCGGTGTGATCGTTGTGGAAAAGAAATTGGTGATGATGAGCGGCGGTATTGCCCACACAGCCTACGGTGGAGTGGGCCTGGGATATTTGCTGGGATTTGAACCTATGATAGGTGCTCTGGGCTCTTCTGTGCTGGCAGCTTTTTGTATTGGCACAATAAAGAGGCGCGGTGGCGCAGGATTCGATGTAGCCGTGGCTATGTTTTGGTCGTTGGGTATGGCTCTTGGTATTGCCTTTGCGGCTATGGCGCCCGGATATATGCCGGATATGACATCCTATCTTTTTGGCAATATCAATTCTGTTACCAAGCAGGATATTTCCATGATGTGCCTGCTTATATCGCTGGTGCTGCTTGTTGTTTTTGCTTTCTTCAACGATTGGAAACGCTATCTTTTTGATAGCCAATTTGCAGGCGTGAGAGGCATGAATACAGGTCTTTTTGAATACGCTCTGCTTGTTCTTGTGGCGCTCACCGTGGTGGTGCTCATTCGAGTGGCAGGAATTATTCTTGTGATCGCTCTTTTGGCGGCTCCTGCGGCCACGGCATCGCTTTTCACAAAGAAGCTACACACAAGAATGCTTGTAGCTGTTGGCGTGGGCCTTGTGGATGTGCTCGGAGGGCTCACTTTGGCCTATTATTCGGATATTGCGGCAGGTGCTTCCACAATCATTCTTTCCGTAGCAATTTATTGCATTGCTTTCCTTGCAAAACGAATAATTAAAAGATAGAAAAACAGCCGAGAAATCGGCTGTTTTTATCATATATTAGTTGAAAAAAACAGTTGATTGGGGTATAATATTTAAGAACCCATATCTCCATAAAAGAGTAAGATATTAATGGGGGTGTGGATATGAAAAAAGGCAGATATGAGAGGCAAAATATAAGGCAAATTCTGGCGGCAGGCCTTGTGATTATCTTTGCTGCCATCACACTTATTTTCTTGTTCACGGATAGCTACGTGCGCCCCGTTGTGCTGGGCTATGCGGAAAAATTAGCCGAAATCGAGGCCACGAAAATTATTAACACATCTATCAAGGATATCCTTTCAAAGGAAAAATTCGATTATCCGAAATACGTGGAGATCCTTAAAGATGAAGCGGGGAATATCACGGCTATCACAGCCGATACCATTGCGCTGAACCTGCTTGTTTCCAATGTGGTGCTGAGTATTCAGCAGGATATTGCAACCAAGGGTAATTTAAGATTTGGCGTGCCGCTGGGAAGTATAAGCGGCAGTGCGTATCTTATCGGCCGCGGCCCTAAATTGCCGATGGATGTGAGCGTTTCCACCGCCGTGCATCACAGTGTTACTAGTGAATTTTCCGATGCGGGTGTGAACCAAACATTACACCGAATGGTGTTGCATATTTCCACAAGTGCATTCGTGCTTGTCCCTTTCTATACTTCTTCCACCACCGCCGAGGTGCAGGTTCCCTTGTGCGAAACAGTTATCGTGGGCAAGGTGCCCGATGCGTTCACCGTGGTGATAGAAGGCGCCGGCAGCGATATGTCGGGTAAGATATTTGATTACAGTGCCGGCGTTGGTTAGCGGCATAATATAACGGAGGCTAAAAGATGATTTTTGAGGATGCAAAGAAAAGGGCGCAGGAACTAACAGCCCTTATAGAGTACCATAGCAATAGATATTACAACGACGATGCCCCCGAAATTGAAGATTACGAATACGATATGCTTATGAGGGAATTGAAGCAGATAGAGGCAGAATTCCCTCAGCTTGCCAATGTTTCTTCCCCCACGGCCAAGGTGGGAGGTAGTGCCAGCAGGCTTTTTGCACCCGTGAAGCACGCCAAAAAAATGGAGAGCCTTCAGGATGCATTCAGCTTTGAGGAACTTTTTGAATTTGATAAGAGAATAAAAGAGAGCGGCACCAAAGCCGTTTATTCGGTGGAGCCTAAGATAGATGGCCTTTCCGTTTCTCTCGAATATGAGAACGGCCTGCTTGTGCGCGGATCCACCAGGGGCGACGGTGAGACAGGTGAGGATGTAACCGCCAATATTGAGACGATTAAATCAGTGCCCTATAAGCTTTCGGAATCGATAAATAGAATAGAGGTGCGCGGCGAGGTTTATATGCCCAGAGAAAGCTTTAATAAGCTTGTTGAGCGCCAGGAAAATATGGGCCAAAAGCCTGCCAAGAATCCGCGCAATGCTGCTGCGGGTTCGCTTCGCCAGAAGGATGCTCGCGTCACCGCCGAAAGGGAACTGGATATATTTGTCTTCAATCTGCAGGATGTTAGCGACGACGTGGATATTAAATCTCACACCGAATCTCTGGATTATATTAAAAACCTCGGAATAAAGGTCTTGCCTTTTTATAAGCGATGCGCCAGCATTGAAGAGGCCATCGAGGAGATTAATCGCATCGGCAGTATTAGGGGCGAGCTTCCCTTTGATATAGATGGCGCCGTGATAAAGGTGGATGATTTTTCTCTTCGCCGGAAAATCGGAAGCACTTCCAAATATCCAAAATGGGCGATTGCTTATAAATATCCGCCCGAAGAGAAGGAAACTAAGCTGCTGGATGTTGAGATAAACGTGGGCCGCACCGGCGTGCTCACACCCACGGCGGTTTTCGCTCCTATTCAGTTGGCAGGCACCACTGTGAGCCGTGCCGTGCTGCACAACGAAGATTTTATTTCCCAGAAGGATATCAGGATCGGGGATACAATTATAGTTCGCAAGGCCGGCGATATTATTCCTGAAGTGCTGGGCGTGAGCAAAAGGGGAGAAGGCACAGAACCTTATGTGATGCCCGAAAAATGCCCTTCCTGCTCTTCTCCCGTTTTTAGGGATAAAGACGAAGCCGCGATTCGATGCACAAATGCAGCCTGCCCTGCGCAAATATTCCGCCATCTTATCCACTTTGCATCCAAATCGGCAATGGATATCGATGGAATGGGTCCCGCAGTGATTGAGCAGTTGCTATCCGCAGGCCTTATTTCCACACCTGCCGATATATATTCGCTCACTTTAGAGGATATAAGCGCTCTCGAGCGTAAGGGTGAAAAATCGGCGCAAAATCTTATCGTATCTATAGAAAAATCTAAATCAGCAGGGTTGGCCAGGCTTATTTTTGCTCTGGGTATTCCCCATATCGGCGAAAGAGCAGCCAAGTTGCTCACCGAGCAATACGACGATATTAATTCCCTTATGGCAGCCGAAGCTTCTGAGATAGAATCAATAGAAGGTTTCGGCAGCATCATGGCCGATGCTGTTGTTGAGTTCTTCTCAATTGAAGCCAACCGTGAGCTTATAGAAAAGCTTAGATCTTTTGGAGTGGAAATGCATCAGCAAAAAGCCGAGAAGGGCACCAAACTCGCAGGGCTCACTTTTGTGCTCACAGGCACTCTGCCCGATTATTCCAGGGATGAAATGAAGGCACTTATAGAAGCCGCGGGCGGCAAGGTCTCATCAGGCGTTTCTGCCAAGACGTCCTACGTGGTGGCCGGTGAAGCGGCAGGAGGCAAGCTTACAAAAGCACAGAGCCTGGGTGTGGCTGTGATAGACCAGCAAGGTATGCTGGATATGCTTAATTAAGATGGTGAAATAATGCTGAATATTATTTACGGACGAGCCCGTAGCGGCAAGACATATACTCTCACTCAGCGCCTGACCGAAACACTTCGGTCGGGCCAAAGTGATGTTGTGCTTATCGTTCCCGAACAATATTCGTTCCAAAGCGAAAAAGATATTTTGGAAAATATCGATAAACAGTACATAAGCAGGGTGAAGACGCTGAGCTTCACCAGACTTTTGGACGAAGTGAGCCGCTCTGTTGGTGGCGTGGCAGGCAAGAAGATAAACGGTGGCATTCGCACGATAATGGTGAATCGTGCCGCCGATATGGTGGCCGATGAGCTGGTAGCCTTTGCTAAGCAGGCCGAAAGCATCACCTTTGCATCTTCTCTTGCAGGGGCCATTGTGGAATTCAAGCAGGCCGGAATCACCACCAAAATGCTTGAAGATACTTCTGCCGAAATGGAAGATTGCAGGCTTAAATGGAAACTTCACGATATAGCCCTTATAATGGCGGCCTACGATGCGCTCATAGCAGGCCTTTTTATCGACCCTGCCGACGATATGAACAGGCTTAATTCCTTGCTTCAAAAAGAAAAATGGTTCGCAAATAAGGAGATATTTATTGATTGCTTTAAGGGCTTCACAAGGGGCGAGTTGCTGGTGCTTGGCCAGATTATAAAGACTGCTGCCAATGTTACCATCACCCTGCCTTGCGATTCTCTGATAGATGAAGATGGCGGAGCCGGCTTATTTTCCAACGTGAAGAAAACGGCCGCTCAATTGGTTGGCATGGCCAAGGAAAACGGGGTGAGCGTGAACGATATCCCGATGGAGGGCAGCAGATACGATTCGGCTGCATTGTGTGAACTTGAAAAACACTTAATGGCTGAAGACAACTTTGTCTGCGAAGATGATGCCAAGGATATTGCCGTGTGCATTTGCGATTATCCCTCCGATGAAATCAATTTTACCGCCCGCACAATAAAGAACTTGGTGCGCACAAAGGGATATAGATACAGAGATTTTGTTATCATTGCGCGAAATGCGGAAAAATACAGCAGGGTAGTGGAAAGGGCAATGAAGTGTTACGATGTGCCCTGCCATATAGATAACCGAGCAGCCGCCAAAAATCAGGCAGTTATGGTGTTTGCCTTAGCGGCTGTGGAGTCTGTTAGATCCTACGACACCGAGGCAATCCTTCGCTGGCTTAAGACCGGACTCGCAGGTTTTGACGATAAGCAGATAGCTCTTTTGGAGAATTATACATATATCTGGAGCATATCGGGAAAATCTTGGAAGGAAGAATGGAAAGCTTCTCCCTATGGTATAGAAAAGAGGCAGCCTAAGGATGCGGCCGAGAAATTGGCCGTGCTGGAGCAGATGCGCCAAAAGATCTATAGCACCCTTTCTCGATTTGAGACATCCTTTTCGGGTGGAGCGGTTGATATGTCTAAGGCGCTCTACCGCCTTGCAATGGATTGCAATTTGCCCGAAAATTTATCTGCGCTTTATAAGGAAATTTATGCCGCAAACAAGGCCGAGGCCCAGGTGCTTCGCCAGAGCTACGGAGTTTTTATGGATGTTCTTTCCGATATTTCGGAATGTTTTGGCTCTGCCGGGATAACAAGGGAAAAGTATATTTCGGCGTTTAAGGCAGCCCTTTCGGAATATGAGATAGGCACGATTCCCATGGGCATAGATGAGGTTGTGTTCGGCTCTGCCGATCATATCCGCACAGGCAGGCCTAAGGTGGCGTTTGTGCTTGGTGTGAATCAGGATGTTTTCCCCGCCGCAATAAAGGGTGAGGGGCTTATTTCCGTGCGCGATCGCCAGGCCATGATAAGGCTTCAGCTGCCTGTGGGCGATAGGCTTATCGAATCGGCTGTGGATGAAAAATATATGTTTTATTCTGCTGCCTCCTGCGCAGGGGAAAAGGTTTATTTCCTAAGCAGCAAGGCCGATCTCTCTTCCGAAAAGCTGGAAGCATCACCCTATGTGGAAAGGCTTAAAAAGATGTTCCCCAAGCTTTCTGTGTATGCTGAATCTGCCAAAAACATAATGGACGTTCAGCAGGTGGAGTCTATCGGATCGGCCAGAAATTGCTTTGCTGCGGCTTTTGGAAAGAGCAGCACCTTTGCCTCCTCACTTGAAAATTATTTTGAGTTTTGCGGCAAGGATATGAACTCGTTTTCCGAAATGAATGCCGATAAATCGGGGCTATCTCTTTCGCCCGATGTTGCCCGAAGGCTTTATGGCAATGATATTCGCCTTTCGGCCACCAAGGTGGATAGATTCTTTAGTTGCCCGTTTTCTTATTTCTGCACCTTTGGCCTTAACGCTAAAAGGCTCAATAAGGCTGAGATCAATGCCCTGCAAAGGGGCTCTATGGTGCATTTTATTCTGGAAAATGCTCTCAGAGAGTTTGGCAAAGAGTTGGCTAAAGTGGATGATGCCGTGCTGAAAAATGCGATATCGGGCTATATGAACGAATATATAAAGGGCATTGCAGCCGATGATATGAACGACTACCGTTGGGACACCATGGTGGAACAGATTAAGGAACTCACGGCCCTGCTTTGCGCTGAAATGGGTAAGCAGCTGGCCGAAAGCGATTTTACGCCCGATGGTTTCGAAGTTGATCTTAAAGCAGACGGTGATATTTTGCCCGTTGAGCTGGAGATAGGCGATGGAGGCCGAGTTGTTCTTGGCGGACAGGTGGATAGAGTGGATACCTGGGCCAACCGCGAGACTAATTATATCTGCGTTGTGGACTATAAGACAGGCTCCAAGACATTCCACCTTGCCGATCAGCTTTACGGACTTAATATGCAGATGCTGCTTTATCTTTATTCTGCGGTGCGTGGCAAAGGCGGGAAGTATGAGGGCTTTGTTCCTGCGGGAATTCTTTATATTCCCTCGGAACGCTCTATAGATGAAAAAGCCGATAAGACCGAGCCCTACAGCGGAATATTGCTTGGTGAAGAGGACGTTCTCACCGCGTTGGATAATTCGCATAGCGGAAGATATATTCCCGTGAAATACAACAAGGATCAAAGCATTAGGGCCAATTCCAAGGAGATAGTTTTCAGCGGCGAAGAATTCAATCTGCTTTTTGATAACGCCGAAAGGAAACTCATCGAGATGGGCAGGCAACTCCACGGCGGCAATGTGGCTGTTGCCCCTGTGGATGGAACGGATGATAAAGCAAACGCCTGCAAATATTGTGATTTCAGAGCGGTTTGCGGCCGTGAGAAAAATCAAAAGAACAGCAAGGTTGAAGGCTGGAAAAAGGAGCAAGTAATTGCAGAACTAAGGGGGGAAAGCGATGAACTTTGATGAACTCACTTTAGGGCAAAAAAATGCAATTCTTTCGAATGGTTCAGTGCTTGTTTCTGCGGCTGCAGGATCAGGAAAAACCTCGGTGCTCACTGAAAAGGTGGTGCATCTGCTGGCAGACGAAAACAATCCCTGCTCGGCCGATAGGCTGTTGGTTGTAACATTCACAAACGCGGCGGCTGCCGAAATGAAGGCCAGAATTGAGCAAAGACTTAATGAAGAGTGCGCCGCTAATCCGCGCAATAAGGAGCTTTTGAAGCAGAAGATATTGCTTTCTCACTCCTCTGTTTGCACGATAGATTCCTTCTGCCTCGATCTGGTGAGAGAGCATTTTTATGATCTGCAGATAGACCCCGATTTCAGCATTGTGAACGGCGGCGTTTTTGAGGAATGGAAGCGCAGTGCCGCCTCGCAGGTGATGAACGAGGCCTTTTTAAGCGATCCTGCCGAATATAAAAAAGTGCTGGACGCATTGAATTCCAAATTTGGCGATGATGCCGTGAAGAACAACATCCTTGCCATTTATAGATTCACCCGTGCCTTGCAGGATCCCTCGGCATGGCTGGAGAATGCAGCCGCCGAATATGAAAATATTGCAGAACTTAGCGAGACTAAATGGGTAGAAATTGTTGCCAAAAAATCTATTAGTATTATAGAGGATCAGATAAGCGTTATATCCGCCGCTCTGGAGAGGATCGAGCGCAATTATTCCGAGCGAAACATGCCTAAGCTTGTGCCAGAGTTTTATTCTTCCTATAGCTCATATAAGGATGTTTTTGCCCGAATGCTTGAAGATTGCCGGGGCAAAAGATGGAATGCTGTTGTGGCTGCTCTTGGCGGTATTGATAAAATATCGGAGAACGGTATGGCAGCGCTTAAGAAATCGGACGATATCGACAATGATTCGGCCCGAATAATCGGCTTTTGCCAAGATGAACTGGAAAAAGCCAAAAAAGCACTTGAGAAATTCTACTACGAAAAAGAAGAAATCGTGCTGGAACAGATAAAGCGTGAAGCAGGAATAATCCGCTTCTTGGTGAACGGCGTGATGCGCCTGGAAGAGCTGCTTTTTGAAAGGTGCAAAGAACATAGTGTTTTCACCTTTGATATGATTGAGCATCTGGCCTTGAGCCTTCTTAAAAGCCCTGTGGGAGCCGAGATCTCCCAAAGATTTGATTGGGTGCTTGTGGATGAGTATCAGGATGTTAATGAGCTTCAGGGCACCATATTTAAGCTCTTATCCCGTGATGACGAACGCCTTTTTGCCGTGGGCGACGTGAAGCAGAGCATCTATGGCTTCCGCCAGGCAGATCCCCAGATGTTTTTGGATAGAAAAGATAGCTATAAACCCTACGACGGGGAAAATTATCCTGCTAAGATCATTCTCGATGCCAATTTCCGAAGCCGAAGCGGTGTTTGCCGTTTTGTGAACGAGTGCTTTTCGGCGCTTATGTCTAAGGAAATTTGCGGAATGGATTATCTTGCCGAAGATTCCTTGGATCCGCAGGCAAAATATGAGCCTAAGGAAGAGGCTAATGTGGAGATTCACGTTGTGGATTCCAAAAACTTTGGCACCACTGCTGAAGCCGTTGCTGAATATATTTTGAAGATTCGCGATTCGGGAAGCACGGTTGGCCGAAAGGGGAAAGAAAAGCCTGTCTCTTTCGGAGATATTGCTATCCTTATGCGTGGCCCTGCCGGCCATGTTGATGAATATATCCGAGTGTTTACCGAATACGGTATACCTGTGAGTGCCGAAATGGAAGGTTTTTGGGAGACCAGGGAGATCATGACGGTTTGCAGTGCTTTGCAGGCTGTAAATAACCCTTGCGACGACGTGGCGTTGCTTGCCACGCTTATGGCTTATCCCGATGGATTTTCGGCGGAGGACGTTGCCGAGCTTAGGTCAACTTCTGCCGATAAAAACGCTCCGCTGTACGTTTCGGTCTGCGAAGCAGCCGATAACGGAAACGCTAAGGCCGCAGATTTCCGCAAAGCTATCGCTTACCTTCGCCGAAGGGCGGCATCCGCAAGTGTTGCATCGGTGCTCAACGATGTTTATGATTGGCTTGATATTTTCAATGCCGTGCGCATGGCCGATAGCGGAGAAAATCGCGCCGCCAATCTTTTGAGGCTTATGTCGGTTGCTGCCGAATATGAAAAAGGTGAGAACGCCGATCTTCAGTCTTTTTGTGCCTTTGCTCAAAGGAATATGATTAATTCCGATGATAAATCTGCAATGGCCCCATCAGGAACAGATGCTGTAAGGATAATGAGTATTCATAAATCCAAGGGCTTGCAGTTTCCCGTTTGCATTCTGGCCGAGGCCGACACGCAGTTTAACGTAAGTGATGGCACGGCCGCAGTTGCGATGCACGAAAAGGCCGGTATTGCCGTGAACTACAACGATCTGGAAGAATGCATACAGTATAAATCTTTGGCTAAGCGCGCTGTTTCGGCTGCTATTTCCGAAAAGGTGATTGCCGAAGAAATGCGCCTGCTCTACGTTGCGATGACACGTGCCGAAGATAAACTTGTTGTGTTTGCAAAATCGAAGGATCCGGATAAGACTATATCCGATATTTTTGCTTCAATCTCCTTTGGGCGTGATTATAATCATTTCAGCCCCGTTGCAGTGAGCCGAACGCCCAGCTATGCCAGATGGCTTATTATGTGCCTTTATGATCATCCCTTCCTGCACGAAGCAACTGCAAAATATCGCTCTGCCATAAAAGAGAAATCGAATGAGATGAATAAAGAGCCCGTTGATCTTGTTATTCACACGGAAAAGCAGGAATTGGCCAAAAAAGAGGATATAGTAGAACATTCGGCCGATGAAAGAGTTGTTGAAGAGATCCGCCGAAGGGTGGAATACGTTTATCCTTATAGCGATCTGCTGGATATTGCCGCTAAATCTTCTGTCACATCTCTTGCCAAGCAGGAGAGTGCCACGGCGGAGTTCTCTGATACTCCATCATTCCTTTCGGGCACTATGCTAACACCCGCACAAAGGGGCACGGCGCTGCATAAATTTATGCAGTTCTGCGATTTTGGAAGAAGCGAGATTTCTGTGGAAAAAGAAGCGGATAGGCTGGAGGATATGGAGTTCATATCCGAAGCCGAAAGGGCTGCGTTGGATATCTCGGCGCTTGAAAAATTCTTTGCAGGCAACCTTTATGCCCGAATCAAGAAGGCAAAAACCGTGTGGCGTGAGCAGAGATTTTTAAGTAAACTTCCCGTGGGAGAAATAGAAAAAGAGCTGGGCGAAAAATTCCCCGAGGAAAATATTGTGATTCAGGGCGCAGCCGACTGTGTGTTCGTGGAATCGGATCAGCTTGTTGTGCTTGATTTCAAGACCGACAGAGTGAAGACCGAACAGGAACTCGCCGAAAGATACACCGCCCAGCTGGATATCTATGGCAAGGTGTTTGCTGAAATATATGATATGCCCGTTAAGGAAAAGATCATTTATTCCTTCAAATTGGGCAAGGAAATATGTCTTTGAGGTGTAAATCGTGTTTGAAAATATAGATACAGGACTACTATATCTAATTTTGATCTGCGCTGTTTTTGCGATGATTTTTGTGTGCATGGTGATAACCCTTGCTCAAAGATTTTTCGGTAATAAGCGCAAGATAGACGACCGACTTTACGAGCCTGAGATTCGCACCCTTTCTGCTGTGGTGGTGGATGGCAGAAGCGAAATTGTTTATTATCACCGTTCCCCCAGATTCCCAAAGCACTATTTGGCACATTATCTCACTTTTCGCACGGGAGATGGCCGTGTGATGGAATACGAAGTGCCGAAGCGAATTTTTGAATACGGGCTGAAACATAGAAAAGGCACGCTTGTACTTTCGGATGATGGCTTTTTTGATTACGGCGAAGGTCGGGATCTATAGAAAAAGGGCAGAAAACTGCCCTTTTTTATTTTGTCAAATTTTTGTTTGCCTCCACATATAATTCAATGAGGTGTTTTTATGAACTGCAGAATTGTGGAGATGAAGGATAAGCAGGTGATTTGCCTTAAGGATGGCACAAGCCTTGGCTGTGTGGGTGATATTGAGGTGGACACAAGGGACGGCAGACTGGTTTCTATCGTGATCTTCGGCAGAAGCCGATGCTTTGGCCTATTGGGCAGAGAAGACGATTGCATCATTCCCTGGTGCGAGATTGAAGTGATAGGGGAAGACACAATTTTAGTGCGCTGTGATCCGCCGAGCAAGCATTATAAAAAAAGGCGATTGCTCGGCGGGATAGGCTATGGTAGTAATTAGAAAAAACTCAAAAAGGGCTTGACAACCCCAAAATACGGTGATATAATTCCAACAAATTAAATATAAGGCGATGACGAAGACGGCTTAGTTCTTTGGATTTCAGAGAGTCGGTGGTTGGTGTGAACCGATAGCGAAGTTCTAAAATGCCCATCCCTTCCGAGCCGGAAGCCCGAACACCTTTGGTTAGTAGATGTTTCCCGTGATTGCTGCGTTAAGGCATAGGAATTGATAGATTCCGAAGAGTGGCAGTTTCTGCAATTTGAGTGGTACCGCGGATGTGATTTTCACACTCGTCTCAAAGTTTTGAGGCGAGTGTTTTTTTTTATTTTCAAAAGAAGGGAAGTAATGCTATGAAAACAGTTGAGACCAATAAGCTGGCGGAGGTAGCGCAGCGAATTAGGGAGATGCGCGAGATCTCTGGCTTAAGTCAGGCTGAAATGGCCGAAAAGGCGGAAGTAACTGTTGAAGACTATGCAAAATACGAATCGGCAGAGATGGATTTTCCGTTTTCTTTTCTGCACAAGTGCTCTCTTGCATTCGGCATAGATATTACCAACCTTCTTGAAGGTAAGAGCGCCCATCTTTCTTCCTACACAGTCACCCGAAAGGGCAAGGGCCAGTTCACCGCCAAGGAGGATGGCATTGAGATCCAGAATCTTGCACCTATGTTCCGCAAGAAGATTGCCGAGCCCTATTGGGTTAAGTATGAATATGATGAAAAGCTTCAGAATCAGCCTATCAGCCTAGCCACCCATTCGGGCCAGGAATTCGATTTTGTGATGAGCGGAAGGCTTAAAGTGCAGATCGGCGATAACGTGGAATATCTGGGTGAGGGCGATAGCATCTACTACAACAGCTCCACTCCTCACGGAATGATAGCCGTGGATGGAGAGGATTGCTTGTTTGTTGCCGTGGTACTTCCCGGAGAAGAGGATAAAGACAACGAAAAGCGAAGCACCTATGCCCATTATGCTCCTCAGGGCAAAAAGTTGGTGAGCGATGATTTTATTTCCTGCGAGGAAGATGAAAACGGCCTGCTCCAAAAAATTGATTTCCACAACGAGGATAAATATAATTTTGCTTTTGATACTGTTGATGCTATAGCCAAGAAGGATCCCGACAAGCTGGCGATGATCCATATCTCCAAGGATATGACAGAGCGCCGTTTCACCTTCAACGATATAAAGCGTGCATCCAATCAGTGCGCTAATTATTTTAAGTCTCTTGGCATCAAAAAAGGCGATAAGGTTATGCTTGTGCTTAAGAGGCATTATCAATTCTGGTACGCTATTCTTGCCCTTCACAAACTTGGTGCCATTGCCATACCTGCCACAAATCAGCTCCAGGCACACGATTTTGAATATCGTTTCAATGCTGCCGATGTGAGCGCGATTGTGTGCACCGCCGATGGTGATGTTGCCAATCAGGTTGATATTGCACAGGCTACCAGTTCCACGCTTACCACCAAGATTCTGGTGGGCGGCGAAAGGGAAGGCTGGAAGAATTTTGATGAGGAATTTCCGCTTTTCAGCGCCCATTTTTATCGCAATGAAGACACAGCCTGCGGTGATGATCTTATGCTGATGTTCTTCACATCCGGCACCACCGGCTATCCCAAAATTGCCGCTCACAGCTATAAGTATGCCTTGGGTCACTATATTACAGCCAAGTATTGGCACGGCGTGAGCGACGACGGCCTGCATTTCACCATTTCCGAGACCGGATGGGGCAAGGCTCTTTGGGGCAAGCTTTATGGCCAGTGGCTCTGTGAAGGTGCTGTGTTCACCTATGATTTTGATAGGTTTAATGCCACCGATATCCTGCCTATGTCCAAGAAATACGGAATTACCACCTTCTGTGCACCGCCCACAATGCTTCGTATGCTTGTGAAGGAGGATATTTCGCAATACGATCTTTCTTCCATCCGCCATATGACAACGGCAGGCGAGGCGCTCAATCCCGAGGTGTATCGTCAATTCGAAAAGGCTACAGGTCTGCAGATCATGGAAGGCTTTGGCCAGACCGAACTTACCCTCACGATAGCCAACCTTATGGGCGGTACCCATAAGCTGGGCTCTATGGGCAAGCCCGTACCCCTTTATGATGTGGATATCGTGGATGAAAACGGCAACTCTGTTCCCGATGGAGAAACAGGTGAAATCGTTGTTAAAACCAGCGAAAAGGTTCCTTGCGGCCTTTTTGCGGGATACTATAAAAACGAAGAAAAGACGAATGAAGTCTGGCATGACGGATATTATCATACGGGTGATACTGCCTGGCGTGACGAAGATGGTTTCTATTGGTACGTTGGCCGTACCGACGACGTTATAAAGTCTTCCGGCTATCGTATCGGGCCTTTCGAGATCGAAAGTGTGATAATGGAGCTTCCCTTTGTTCTTGAATGCGGTGTTTCGGCGGTGCCCGATGAAGTTCGCGGCCAGATAGTGAAGGCCAGCGTTGTGCTCGTGAAGGGCACAGAACCCAGTGATGAACTGAAAAAACAGATCCAGGATTATGTTAAGAGCCATACTGCTCCTTATAAGTATCCTAGGATCGTGGAGTTCAAAACAGAACTGCCCAAAACTATTAGCGGAAAGATACAGAGAAACAAGCTGTAAAAAGTCGTTTTTTCTGCATTATAAAGCCAAAAAGCATTGACAAAACGATAGTTTTGTGATAAAATTACATCCAAATATTAAAGGCGTTGACGAAGAGGGTAGAAGGCCATTCCCTAAAGAGAGGCAGCGGTTGGTGAAAGCTGTTGGGTGCCCCTTGTATTTGTAGCTTCCGAGCCGGAAGAAAGAAAGCCGAAGGCGAGTAGAATCTTCCC
>JAZRGE010000058.1:0-11994 GCA_045644025.1 Acutalibacteraceae bacterium
ATTGAAGAGGGCAACTTTAAGATCGTTCCCATAAAGGACGGATTCAGAACCAGCTATACTATTGGTAAGATCCGCTATAGAAGGGGAATGGTGCCTCAGATTCTTCCTGTTGAGAAATTTGAAGAGCTGAGAGCTAAGATGACCACCGAGGAGTTCTACGAGGTTGTTGACGAGCGCTACACTAAGGTGACCGTTGCCAAGCTCTCTCCTGCAAGGCAGTCTCTTTATACCAACGAATATCCGAATATGGATATTAATCAGGAATACTATATTCTCAACATCAACGCTCCCGAATATGCCTACGAGCCTATCTACAAAGCCTTCTTTGATGAAGCAGGCTACACCGAGCAGGATCTGGCAGCTGATAACGAGGCCGCAAATGTTGAGACAGAGACCTACGACGTTGAGCGTGTTACCATTCCTATGGAGATCACACTCACCGACAGCGGTTTCAAGGTGAATATTCCTATGGGCGCTGCTGCTATTCCCAGCAAGCTCTATATCAAGGATATCTACATCCTTGAATTCTTCGGTTGCGCAGGTATTCAGGATAAGGGCTATATGTTCCTTCCCGATGGTTCCGGCACAATTGTTAATCTGAACAACGGCAAGATCGACGTTGCCGCCAGCGCTTCCTACGGTGTTACTCTTTATGGCGATGATAGCGCTATTAAGAAGACCGAGAATATCGGTAAGACCACCATTGGTACAATGCCCGTATTTGCTATGAGCGTTAACAATGATGGCTTCTGGACTGTGATTGAAAAAGGCGACACAATGGCCAAGATCATCAGCCAGACTGCCGGTAATACCACCAACTACAATCGTGTGTATGCTTCGGTAAGCGTTCAGCCTGTTGATATTATGGTTATCAAAACCAACACCGAAGATAAACTTATCAACCGCTATCAGCAAGCTCCCTATGCGGGCAACTTCACACTTGCCTACAACTTCCTTAAAACAGGGGAGACCGACTACGACGATGTTGCTGTGGCATACCGCAAATATCTTGTGGAAAAGGGCGAGTTGAAGCAGACTGCCACAACAACAATGCCTTTCCTGCTTGAACTTGTTGGCAGAATCGATGTTGTGAAGAATATTGCAGGTGTGCAGTATGATTCCACCGAGATCCTCACTTCCTTTGATGAAGCTCAGGCTATCCTGAACCTTCTGAATGAGGGTGGTGTAAAGGCTCCCACAGTTAAGTATTCTTCCTGGTTCAACAGTTCTCAGTACACCATGACTGATTCCGCAAACTTTGCCTCCGGCATCGGCGGAAAGGATGGCTATGCTGCACTTAAGAACAGCATAGAGGCCAACGGTGGTAAGCTTTATCTGAATACCACTGCCCAGAATATACATCTTGGCCTTTCTAAGTTCAACAATATTCTTTATGGTGTAAGGCACACCTATAACGAGACAGTTACTCTTAGAAAATTCCATCAGTCCCAGATCGTTCGCGATAAGGACGAAAAGAAATATTATTTGCTCAGCACCAGATATATGAAAGATTATCTGGCAGGCATTGTAGAGCGCCTTGGCAAGCTCGATAGTTCCAATCTTTGGATGGAAGACTATGCAAATGAGCTCTACTCCGATTTCAGTAAGAACGAGAACATTGTAAGGCAGGAGAGCCAGAGGCTTCTTAGAGAAGCACTGGAAGCAAGCGCTGCCAACGTAAGCCTTGCTTTTGATAATCCCTATTCCTACATGTTCAAGTATCTGGAGTTCGCCGGTGAAGTGCCCACCGCTTCCTCCGGTCATCAGCTTTCCGATCTCACGGTTCCTTTCTATTCCATTGTTATCTCCGGCTATGTGCCCGCTACAGGTCAGATCATCAATCTGGCAGGCAATATAGTGGATGAGATGCTCAAGAGTGTTGAGACAGGAACAGGCCTTTCCTTCAAGTGGATCTATACAGAGAACACCGATATCCGCGAAATGGAAGGTATTGAGCCCGAAAAGATCTATTCTCTTAACTATAAAGAGTGGATCGCATCCGCCACCGAATTCTACAGCACCGCTTCCGAAAAGCTTGCTGATGTTTGGGGCAAATCTATCGTTGGCCACAAGGTCTTGGCAGAAAACGTTACCGAGACTGAATGGGAAAACGGTGTGAAGGTTGTTGTAAACTACAACGAAGTTGAGGTAACTGTAGGGGAGAATACCATCCCTGCAAACGATTACCTTGTAATTAAAGGATAAGGAGGGGAAGAATAATGAAAAAACAGATGTCTCTTCAAAACAAGAGAGCATTGGCCGGATATGGCTTTATAGCACCGTTCGTTATCGGTATGCTGCTTGTTTTCGGTCCTTCTATCATCAAAGCTCTTACATTCTCCCTCTCCAACATCATAATGAACACCGATGGCTCCGGCTACACTCTGGAGTGGGTAGGTATCACACACTATAAAAAGGCTATCACCGAGCACGCTTGGTTCAACCAGGAACTTATGAACTCCTTCTGGCGCTTGGTCTACAACGTGCCGCTTGTTATTGCCTTTAGCTTCTTCATTGCAAGTATCCTTAATAAGGATTTCAAGGGAAGAACTGCTGTGCGTGCTATTTTGTTCCTTCCCGTTGTTATTGCAGCCGGTGTTCTTGCCAAGGTGGATAACGTGGGTGAGTTGAGCAGCTTTGCTCAGTCGGATCAGGTTTCCGAGGCTGTTGCAGCAATCGATATCACCAGCGTGATTATCGAGATGGGTATTCCCAACAGCATTGTTAATATGATCACCACTTCCATCTCCCGCATCTATGAGGTTATTACCTCTTCCGGTGTTCAGATCCTTATCTTCCTGGCTGCCATGCAGTCCATTTCTCCCTCCCTTTACGAAGCATCTACAATGGAAGGTGCAACAGGTTGGGAAAACTTCTGGAAGATCACATTCCCTATGCTTTCTCCCTACATTCTTGTTAGCGCAGTCTACACAGTTATCGATCTCGTTAGCTCCTATAAGAGCCCTGTTATGGGTGTTATCGATAGCGTGGCCCTTTCGGATAGATCGCTTAGCATTGCGATGGCGTTCATATTCTTCGGTATGGCAGCGCTCATACTTCTTGTGGTTGTCTTCCTGGTATCCAGGATGGTCTTCTACTACGATTAAGGAGGCGAGTAAGAATGGAAAATACTATTGTTGTGGGCGATATCAAAAAGCAGAGAATGAAAAAAATCGGTAATTCTCTCTTCGTCTTTGTTCGTGCAATCGTTCTTGCAGGTATCTGCTATTACATTCTGTACCCGCTCATCGTAAAGCTCTCTATGGCTATTATGTCGGAGCAGGACCTTTACGACAGCACAGTTGCACTTATCCCCCGAAACTTCTCTTTGGAAACAATTAAATTTGTGTGGGATATGCTTGATTATCCTACGGCTGCGGCCAACTCCTTGCTGATCACCATCATCTCCACCATCACACAGGTTATTGCCTGTACATTGGTTGGTTATGGTTTTGCAAAGTTTGATTTCCCCTTGAAGAAATTCTGGTTTGCAATGGTTATCTTTGTGTTGATCGTTCCGCCTACCACTATCATCATCCCCACATATCTTAACTATCGTTTCTTCGATTTCACCGGCGGCTTGCTTTACGGCCTCACAGGTATACATACCAACCTTATCGGCGAAGAAATTACCTTCGCTATCTCCGGTATCACCTGCATGGGCTTCAGAAACGGATTGTATATCTATCTTATCAGGCAGTGCTACCGCGGTGTTCCTAAGGAACTGGAAGAAGCAGCTATGATCGACGGCGCAGGTTTCTTTAAGACCTTCTACCGCGTGATGCTGCCCAGTGCTCGTTCCATACTTACCACGATTGTTATGTTCTCGGTTGTTTGGTCTTGGACGGATATCTTCTACACCACCTGGTTTATGCAGGGCGGTAATATCCTTTCCATGAATCTGAGCACCCTGAGCGCACAGGTTAAGGCAATGGACCAGACCCTTTCTTCCGACCCCAACCGTATCCTTCAGCTTAATTCTACCGGTGCTCTGCTCACCATGATGCCCTTGCTGATTATGTATATCTTCGGCCAGAAGATGTTCGTTGAGGGCGTTGAGCGAAGCGGTATAGTAGGCTAATAACCCATTCAGATAGGAGATACAACAGTGCTTATAGCAGAATGCAAAAATAAAAGTATTGTAAATGCAGAATTCGAAAGGCGCGAAATTACCGTTGCTTTTCACGATGTAGACGGAACCCACTCTCCCATCAGAGAGTGGCCCCCCGTTATGAGCGGCGTGCTTTATGATGTTATCGTAAACGGCCTGCCCGAGAACTACGATAGCGAAGAAAATGTGAAGAGGCTTGTCGCTTTCTGCGGCACTCAGGTTCTGGAAGAGACAGATCGTTTCTGCGTTGAATCTGCCGGCCTTTCGGCTCTCACCCAGATGGAGTGGGCTATTCGCCGCTCCATGCAGGAGGGCAACATTGTAGTTGAAGGCGGCAAGGGCGCTGCCAACGATGAAAAGATAGCTCGTATCTGGAAGGGCGAGGAGATCTTCGAAGATCTGCCCGATACCCCCGAAGTAGAGAAATATCTTACCGAAAACACTCCCAGGCTCTTCAAGCTTTATGAGAACGTTCTCAACGGCTTCTGCCGCGATAAGAACCTTGAAAAAGCCAAGAAGGATCCTAAAGCCTTCCAGATCGAAGGCTCTATGGAGTGGATCAAATTCCTTAAAGACAACGGCGTAAAGAACTATTTTGTTACCGGCGCTGTTGTTGAAAAGGGAATGGGTATGTATGAGGAAGTAGAAGTTCTGGGCTACACCTTTGGTGAGAACGGCCTTATGGACGATATCTACGGCTCTACTTGGGATGAAAAAGTTCCCAAGAACGTGATTATGGAAAGGCTTGTGAAGCAGTTTGGCCTTGATCCTAAGAACGTTCTTATCGTAGGCGATGGCCGCAGCGAGATTGCCACAGGCGTAAACCTCGGCGCTCTCACAATCAGCCGTCTGCCCCAGGATGCCACAGTTCAGCGCGAACTGCACAAGAACCTTGGCACCAATATCATTGTGGAAGATTATCTGAGCGATGCTCTTTATGAGAATCTCCATGCTGAATAAATAATCTAAGAGCCATCCAAAAGGATGGCTCTTATTTTTGCTCTAAAATGCAAATAATGATGCTGGGGTATATTGATTTTAGTAAGAAATTGTGGTAATATAAATCGACAAGATATTTTATACTCGGGAGATCAAAATGTTAGAATTCAAAAATGTATCTTTCACGGCTGATAACGGCCACAAAATCATAAAAGACTTGAGTGTTGCCATCCCCGATGGCAGGCTTGTTGCTGTAACAGGCCCTAACGGCGGCGGGAAAACTACCTTCGCCAAGCTTATTGCAGGTATTGTGAAGCCCACTTCGGGCCGAATTCTCTATAATGGCTACGATATCACCGATCTTGATATCACCGAAAGAGCCAAGATGGGCATTTGCTATGCCTTCCAGCAGCCCGTGCGCTTTAAGGGCATCACTGTGCGCCAACTTATGCAGCTTGCTGATAAGACTGCCGATGAAAATCGCCTTTGCAGCGTTCTGCGCCAGGTGGGAGTGGAACCCGCAAAATATCTGGATAGGAACGTGGATGGCAGCCTTTCGGGCGGCGAAATAAAGAGAATCGAAATTGCCACGGTTCTGCTTCGCAAAGCAGCGCTTCGCGTTTTCGATGAGCCCGAGGCAGGTATCGACCTTTGGAGTTTTAACAGCCTTTCGGGCGTCTTTGCATCGCTTAGGGGCGGTGATTCCACCACCATCATAATCTCCCATCAGGAGAGAATTCTTGCCGCTGTGGATGATATTCTTGTGATCTGCGCCGGCGAGCTTATGAACTACGGAGAAAGGGAAAAGATTCTCACAGGCCTTGGTTGTGATTTCGGCCATTGCAAGGGCTGCGGATCTAAGGTGAACGGCAATGAATGATATCACTAAAAAGCTAATCAGTATTGTCACCGGCACCGATGAGCCCTTCACCGGAGCCTATAGCATCCGTGAGAACGGTGTGAGTGTTGCCTGCGTTTCTTCCGATAATATCCGCATGGAAAAATTGGAAGGCGGAAAGGGCTTGGCCATATATGTGAAGCCCGGCACAAAGGGCGAAAAGGTTTATATCCCTGCTTGTATCACAAAGGGCGACGTTACCGATCTTGTTTACAACGATTTCTACATCGGCGAGGATTGCGATGTGGTTGTTGTTGCAGGCTGTGGAGTCCATTCCGAGGATCACGAGAAATCTGTGCACAACGGTGTTCATCGTTTCTTTATCGGCGAGAATGCCAAGGTGCTCTATGAAGAGCAGCACGTGGGCACGGGCAATGAAGAATCGGAAAAGGAGATCAGCCCTGTCACGGAGATCTTCTTAAAAAAGAATGCTTCACTGGAAATGAATGCCACTCAGCTTAAAGGTGTTACTCATTCGGTGCGAAAGACAACCGCTCAGCTGGAAGAAGGAGCCAAGCTGGTTGTTAAAGAAAGGTTGCTCACTGTGGGCAAGGAATATGCCGAATCCTACTACAAGTGCTCGCTTGATGGCGAGGGAAGCTCTGTAAACCTTATTTCCCGCTCTGTGGCCGAAGAAAATTCTGTGCAGAAGTATTTCTCCGAAATGCTCGGAAATGCACCCTGCACGGGTCATTCTGAGTGCGATGCGATAATTATGGGTAATGCACAGATAAGCGCTACACCTGCCCTTTATGCCAATAATACCGATGCTGCACTGGTGCACGAAGCAGCTATCGGCAAGATCGCAGGGGAGCAGATAGATAAACTTAAGACATTAGGCCTCACCGCTGCCGAGGCAGAAGCAGTGATTATTGAAGGATTCCTAAAATAATTTGCTGTTGCCGATATTTTTTGCTTGACATTCAGCGGAAATTAAATTATAATAATTTTCGCTGCAAATTGCTGATATGGCTCAGGTGGTAGAGCACATCCTTGGTAAGGATGAGGTCCCCGGTTCGAGTTCGGGTATCAGCTCCAAAAAACAAAGGACTACTTCGGTAGTCCTTTGTTTTTTGTGTTTGTGTCCGCAGGACACAATATCGTTTTGCGGTGAAACCGCAAACATCATTTGACCGACAGGTCAACATCATTCCGTTTGCGGATACAAAACGATGTTACACCTCTCGGCGTAAACGATGTTGCCTTCGGCAAACAGTGTTGTGCTTCGCACAAACGATGTGGCTACGCCAACGGTGTTGCACTTCGTGCAAACTTATGCTATAATACACCTAAGGCGGTGGTATTTAATGAGAAAAATACTTGATAAAATGTTTGCAAATAAAAAGTTATCTTTAATTATTCCAATGGCAATTGCTTTACTTATGTATCTGCTATTTGTCTTATTTGGAACATCTGCAGATAAAACAAATTTAATGACGGTAACCCCGATAGTGTCTGTAATTGGCTTCTTTGGCATTTTTTTAGTTATATTTATTCAAGTTAAAAACTCCATGTGTCCTGAGTGGTTTCTAAATTTATTTGAATTGATTGCTACAATAATTTTCAGTATTTATGCAATTATAGGAGCTTTATCTTTTGTTATTAGCGGCTTCCAAAATTTCAATATAGGAATATGTCTTGGATTTGTTTCTTATAGCTCAATTTCGTGGGCACATAGTAAACGCCCCAATAAATAAAGAAAATCCTCGGTTTTCAGGCACATTTAATTTGTGTCATTAAGTTCAAAACTCCCAGAAAAAGAAAGACACGCGAGTAGCGTGTCTTTTCTTTTGCAACTAAGTGTGCCTTAGGGCATGTGAAGCACACCTTTGGTGCGTGAAGTTTGCTTCGCAAGTGAGGCGCCTGCAGGCGTTGGCGGCACACTTAACTTCACTTTGTGCGAAGCATAAAACTTCACTGTGCCAACGGCATAACTTCACATCGGCAAAGCCGATGATTCACTAACCCTTGCGCCTCCACCGCTTTTATGCTATACTAAATTCAAGGCGGTGATGATATGTTGCTTGATAGATATGATTTTTACGATATATATGCTGTTTTGGTTGCAATTCGCTCTAATCCTAAGGCTAAACATAATGTTGAGATAATAAAAGCGATAATATTTGTTCTAGAAAAACAACAAGAAACAAATATTGTGGAACTTAATATAATAAGAACTGCATTAAAAACTATTGAGATAATTGATAAAGAACGTTTTTATTGGATTTATATTGACAATGTTTATACTTATGGACATAGAGTTGAAAAAACCGAATATAATTATGATATATTGCTAAATGCATTTAGAAAATTATTGCGATCTCTTGAACAACAAGATTATGATATGGTTTATGATTTAGCCGATGCATTTCACAATATCCCTATTTTTATTGCTGATGAGGGAAAGAAATTTAAGAAGTTTATTAAAATTCAATTTTGTTCGTACAATAAAAAGTATAAAACTAATTTGTTGAAAGAAATAACTAAAAAATAAAGAAAATCCTCGGTTTTCCACCAGTTCTTTTTCGGACACGAGAGACAAACTCCCGTTCACATGTGTGAACGGGAGTTTTATTTTGTGCATTGATTTTGTGTGTGCTTTGTGATATATAAATAAATATATTAGGTCTATGGGAGCGCTGGGAATGAACGAGGGAAGAAAGGCAACTATTATTGGCACAACATGCATATTCACATTCGTTGTGAACTACTATCTAAGGCATATTTTAAGTGTGCTCACGCCCACCTTGTTATCCACCGGCGAATTCACGGTGGCTCATATAGCAAATCTTTCTTCCACATATATGCTTCTTTATGCGGCAGGCCAGCTGATAAACGGCTTTTTAGGGGATATTTTTTCTCCTAAAAATATGGTTAGCATCGGGCTGTTGGTATCGGGCGGCGCTATGGCTGTTTTCCCGTTTGTTGATATAGCGTTGCTGCAGATCCTTTGCTTTGCTTGCTTTGGCTTTGGCTTAGCTATGCTTCGCGGGCCGCTTATGAAAATAATTTCCGAAAACACCAAGCCTAATCATGCTCGGCTTATCTGTGTTTTTTTCTCCTTTGCATCCTTTGCCGGGCCCCTTGTGGCAAGTGTGTTCGCTCTTATAAAGGGCTGGAAATTGGCCTTTATTTGCGCAGGTGTTGTGGCTGTTGCGATTTCTGCCGTAGCCTATGCGGTGCTTTCCTTTATGGAGTCTAAGGGCATTATAAGCTATATGAAAGCAGAGGCCAGAGGCCTTTCCACCGTTTTTGCGGTGTTTAAGATTCCAAACATTGTTTTCTATATTGTTGTGGCCTGCCTTGTGGAGATAGCGGCTGCTTCCATCAGCCAATGGCTCACCACCTTTCTCACCGTGCCTTTGGGATTCTCTGCCGAAACATCCAACGCGCTTTATTCCGGCATATCCATTTGCCGTTCCTTTATGCCCTTTGTGGCTTTGGCAATATTCCGCGCCATCAAGGAGCGTGATATTCCTATGATGCGTGTAACTTTTTCTATTGCCGCAGTTGCATTTGCAGCGCTTATCTTTTCGCCCAACCGATGGGTGAGCATAGCGTTTTTGCTTGTGGCGCTTATGGCGATGTCTTGCACATCGGCTCTGCTTTGGAGCATTTATATTCCCGGCCTTGGCAAAACGGGCAGGGTCTCCAGTGTGAACGGTGTGATAGATTGCATCGGATATATCGCAGCGGCATTGGCCAATCTGCTTTTTGCCAATGTTATGAGCAATATCGGTTGGAATACAGTTTATATTCTGTGGGCATCGATGGGTGTTATCGGACTTGGCGCAACTTTTATCTTTGGGCGCCGCAAGGCAACAGAATGATTTGAACAGGGAGGATAATTATGGTTAAACACGTGATTCTTTGGCAACTTAAGGATGAACATAATAATTTAGCTGTGAAGCAGGGGATTAAGAACGGGCTTGAAGGCCTTGCGGGCAGGATTCCCGGCCTTGTGGAAATCAAGGTTGAGATATGCGGTTTGGATTCTTCTAATGCGGATGTTATGCTATATTCCGTGTTTGAAAACGAAGAAGCCCTGAAGGGCTATGCCATCCACCCCGAACACGTGTTTGTGGCCGATACCTTTGTTTGCCCCTTTACTAAAACAAGGCTCTGCTTGGATTTTGAGGTGTGAAATTCACCGCTTAACAATATAAAGAAGGATGTAGGATATGGATTACTTTTTGGCGGATAGCAGCAGGCTTTATTCGGCTCCCGTGGATATTCCGGGGGGCTCACTTAGCGATACCGTGAAGCTCACCCAAAGCGATTGTCGAGTGATATATGATATCTATGATGGACTTGTGGGAAAATATCCGCAATACGTTTCAAAAATGCAGTTGGGCGAAGCTTTCGGATATCCCATAAATTCCTATTCCTTTAAGAATCTCCAAATGGAAAATCATTCTTGCTTTGCAGCAAAACGAGTGAAGGTGTGTATCATCACGTCTATTCACGGCTACGAGCAGGGCTGCGCGTGGACCTGCGCTCATTTCTTTAAGCAGATGTTTGAGGATTGGGACAACGAAATATTGGCGTTTCTGCGGGAAAACGTGGATTTTGAAGTGATACCCGTGCTCAATCCTTGGGGATTTGCTCACAACGATCGAAAGAACGGAAACAAGGTGGATTTGAACCGCAATTTCCCTCAGGGTTTCACAGGCCTTGAAGATATTGATAGCGATATATATCCCGGAAAAGAACCTTTTTCCGAGATTGAAACTAATATTGCCGCCGAGTTTATAAATCGGAATACCGATGCGATGGTGGTACTGGATTATCATAATATTTATGGCGGCTATCCGCTGTTCTATGTGTATGGCCAAAAGGACGTTCAGTTGGCGCAGACTGTTTTCTCTGCGCTCACAAATAAATGGACTAAGGAATACCCCCAAATGCCTAAGGATCGGATTTTAGGCTTGGTGCGCCCTAATGGAAATTCGGGTATGTTCGCTGATTATATTCTTAGTAAGGGCTTGTGGGTGCTCACAATGGAGACGCCTTGGTGCATGCCGGATATTGGCGCAAAGCAGTACGACAGCCCCACAATAAGGTGCGCGCTGGACGTGCTTGTGAATACAATAAATGTTATTGTTCGCTCTATTTAAGGAAAAATAAAGAATTATCAATAGGAAGGGTCTATATGATAAACGAGATATTGATCGTGATAATGGAATGGATCGGCACGGCGGCCTTTGCTGTTTCTGGCGCATTGGTGGCTATCGGCTGTGGGTTGGATCTTTTCGGCGTGGTAATAGTGGGCTGTGTTACAGCCGTGGGCGGTGGAATGATACGTGATCTGCTTATAGGCAACGTGCCACCGCTTGTGTTTGGAAAGCCGGAGATTCTGCTTTGCGCCCTTATCACCACTTTGGCGGTGTTTATCCTTTCCTACATAAATTCCAAGCGATTCAGCGGCATTCGCCAAAGAATAGAAAAGATAAATATTCTTTTTGATGCGCTGGGTCTTGCTTCCTTTTCGGTTACAGGTGTGGTTGTGGCCTGCGAGGCGGGCTACGAAGGCAGCGCTCTTTTAGCCATCACCTTAGGCGTGATCACCGGTGTAGGTGGCGGCATTTTAAGAGATGTGCTGGTGAATGAGAAGCCCTACGTGCTCACCAAACATATCTACGCCGTGGCTTCCATTGTTGGTAGCAGCATTTACTACGTGATGGGTATTTGCTTTGGCCTTAAGGTGTGGGGCACGTTTATTTCGCTCGGTTTCACAATATTTATCCGTCTGCTTGCGGCTCATTTCCGCTGGAAGCTGCCTAAGGTGCCCTTGGAATAGATTGGAAAATATGCTTGCTCTTTTTGGGGAAATGGTGTAAAATTTAGTTATAAAAATTTAGGAGGTTTTATTATGTCTGAATTACAATTAGCTAAATACGAGACAAAAAGGAAAAATCTCTATCTGCGCGTTGCTCAGGGCCATTTTGCCACAAGCAACTGCCACAGCAATTATTATATAGACGTTGTGGCCCAGAAGGCGCGTTTGTCTGAGGCTAAGGCTGTAGCCGAGGAGCTTAGCACCTAT
>JAZRGE010000059.1:0-10957 GCA_045644025.1 Acutalibacteraceae bacterium
AAACTGAAGAAGCAGCCAGACGTGGTGCTCACGGATCTTCCCGGCATATATTCTCTTTCGCCCTACACGCTGGAAGAAGTGGTGGCCAGAAATTATCTTATAGACGAAAACCCCGATGCAATACTTAATATAGTGGACGGCACCAACCTGGAGAGAAATCTTTATCTCACAACTCAGCTTATGGAGATAGGTATCCCCGTGGTGGTGGCTGTGAATATGATGGATGCTGTGCGCAAAATCGGCGATAGCATTAATATAGAAGAACTTTCCCGTGCGCTGGGATGCCCTGTTGTGGAGATATCTGCTCTTAAGGGTGATGGTATAGAAGAGGCTGCCGAAGCGGCGGTTAAGGCTGCTCGCGGCGGAGCTCGTGTGCCGAGGCACATCTTTTCGGGAGACGTGGAGCATGCCATTGCTCATATAGAGGAGGCGGCTATTCATGAAATGGCTCCCGAAAAGCAGCGTTGGTATGCCATTAAGATATTTGAAAGGGATGCAAAGGTTCTTTCTCAATTGGATATTCCTTCCAAGGTGCTTAAGCATATCGAGCAGGATATTGCCATAGTGGAGCTGGAAATGGACGATGATGCCGAGGCTATCATTACCAACGAGCGATACGTTTACGTGACTAACATTGTTGATAAATGCTGCAAAAAAGCAAACGTGGGCAGGCTTAAATTATCTGATAAAATAGACCGTGTTGTCACAAATCGCTGGCTTGCACTTCCTATTTTCGCGTTTGTGATGTGGCTGGTTTATTTCTTGTCCATAGGATCAATAGGAGATTGGACTGTTACGTTTATGAACGATGGTCTTTTCGGATCGTTTGCCGAAACATATCCCGATAGTTCTATGGCATCCTGGGCAAGTGTTCCTGAATTGCTCGATAAAGTATTGCTTAATGCGGAGGGCAGCCCCATTGTTGCTCCCTGGCTTTATTCACTGATAATGGATGGAATTATCGGCGGTGTTGGTGCTGTGCTTGGATTTGTACCGCAGATGGTTATATTGTTTCTGCTTCTTTCATTGCTGGAGGATTGCGGATATATGTCTCGTGTGGCGTTTATAATGGATAGGCTGTTCCGCAAATTTGGCCTTTCGGGAAAATCTTTTATTCCGATGCTTGTTGCGGTGGGATGCAGTGTGCCCGGTATAATGGCCTCCCGAACCATCGAGCAGGACAGAGACCGAAAAATGACAATTATGACAACGAGCTTTATTCCTTGCGGAGCTAAGATGCCTATAGTTGGCCTTGTTGCTGCAGCGCTTTTCGGCAACTCTGCGATTATTGCTACCGCCGCATATTTTATTGGCGTGGGCGCTGTTGTTGTTTCAGGCCTTATTCTTAAAAAAACAAAGGCGTTTGCGGGTGAACCTGCCCCGTTTGTTATGGAATTGCCTGCCTATCATGCGCCTGTTGCCGGTAATATTCTTCGCACCACCTGGGAGCGAGGCTGGTCGTTTGTGAAGCGCGCCGGCACGGTTATTCTGGCTGCCAGCGTTATTATCTGGGTGCTTAACAGTCTTTCCTTCGAAAAAGGATTTCACTATATCACCGAAGCAAACGGCGGAGCTTCCATCCTTGAAATTATAGGTATGGGAATTGCTTGGCTGTTCAAGCCTCTTGGCTTTGGCAACTGGCAGGCCGCAGTTGCAACGATGCTTGGCCTTGTGGCTAAGGAAGAGGTTGTTGGCGTGTTTGGATCCCTTTCCGAAATGCTGCCCGAATCGGCCGATTTGATGACAGAACTCGAAGAAGGCGCCTTTAGGAATGCGGTGATCATAGGAAAAGAATTCTTTGGCGGAAGTAAGCTTTCGGCGTTTTCCTTTATGATCTTTAATCTGCTGTGCGCCCCTTGCTTCGCTGCAATGGGAGCAATCAAAAGGGAAATGAACAACTGGAAGTGGTCGGTTGGCGCAATAATTTATATGTCGGCCTTTGCCTATGCGATATCGCTGATTGTATTCCAATTTGGCTCTTGGTTTGGCGGCACAGGCAGCATTATGGGAACTGTTGCCGCTACCGCAACGTTGGCACTGCTTTTATATCTGCTGATTCGCCCGAACAAATATCAAACTAATAAATTGAAATAAGGAGATAATCTATGGATTGGCCAACGATTATAATAGCTTCATTGATAGGTCTTGCTGTTGTGGCGATAATTGTGCGTGGCATTATCAACAGAAAAAACGGGAAGGGTTCCTGCGGTTGCGGATGTTCAGGTTGCGCAATGAAGGACAATTGCAGTAATAGATAATATAAATGGCTGTCCGCTGGGAAGGCGGGCAGCCATAATTTATGAATAAAATACAATAAAAATGCATAAAACATTAATAAAATACAATCGCTACACGTGGAGCTGATAGTTTATATCTGTTTCTGCAACAAAACGTTTTGTGCAATATAACATATAAAACTCACCAAAAATACTGGAATTTATGCCGCGAAAGCCAAAAAAACGAGAAAAGAAAAATATTTCCAAAAAAAGGTTGACAAAGCAAAAACGGATATGTATAATAATGCACATACAATTCACAATGTCCTTTAGGAGGCGTTTTTTATGAATAAAGAAAACATCAAAAAGGTTGTTCTGGCCTATTCCGGTGGCCTGGATACATCCATCATCATTCCCTGGCTAAAAGAGAATTATAACAATTGCGAAGTTGTTGCCGTTTCCGGCAACGTGGGCCAGGCAGACGAACTTGAAGGCCTGGAAGAAAAGGCTATCAAGACCGGTGCATCCAAGCTTTACGTTCTTGATCAGACCGATGAATATGTGGATGATTTTATTATCCCCACAATGAAGGCCGGCGCTGTTTACGAAGATTATCTGCTGGGCACCAGCCACGCTCGTCCCTGCATTGCAAAGGGCCTTGTGGAGATTGCCATTAAAGAAAATGCCGATGCTATCGTTCACGGTTGCA
Organism: Acutalibacteraceae bacterium; assembly: GCA_045644025.1. Taxonomy (GTDB): domain Bacteria; phylum Bacillota; class Clostridia; order Oscillospirales; family Acutalibacteraceae; genus JAZRGE01. The sequence continues at coordinate 2,926 of JAZRGE010000059.1, forward strand.
CAGGCAAGGGCAACGATCAGGTTCGTTTCGAGCTTGCTATTAAGCACTTTGCCCCCAATATGCCTATTATTGCTCCTTGGAGAGAGTGGGAGATCAAATCCCGCGAAGAGGAGATCGAATATGCCGAGGCACACAACATCCCCTTGAAGATAAACAGAGAGACCAATTACTCCAAGGATAAAAACCTTTGGCATCTCTCCCACGAAGGTATGGATCTGGAAGACACCGGCAACGAGCCGATGTATGAGAAAGAGGGCTTCCTTGAAATGGGTGTTTCGCCCATTAAGGCTCCCGATGCTCCCACCTATGTTACCTTGGATTTCGAAAAAGGTATTCCCGTGGCTATCGATGGCGAAAAGATGTCGGCCAAGAATATTATCCTTAAGCTCAATGAGCTTGGCGGTAAGAACGGTATCGGCATCATCGATATTGTGGAAAACAGGCTTGTTGGCATGAAGTGCCGTGGCGTTTATGAGACTCCCGGCGGCACAATTCTCTACAAAGCACACAGCGTTCTTGAAAGCATCTGCCTGGATAAGATGACTCTTCACGAAAAGCAGAAGCTCTCCATCACCTTTGCCGAGCTGGTCTACAACGGCCAGTGGTTCACTCCCTTAAGGGAAGCTCTTTCCGCTTTTGTGGATAAAACTCAGGAGAAGGTGACCGGCACAGTGAAGCTTAAGCTCTATAAGGGCAATATCATCAACGCAGGTGTTTGGAGTCCCTATTCTCTCTATAGCGAAGAGATCGCAACATTTGGCGAAAGCGACTACGATCAGAGGGATTCCGCAGGCTTCATCAATCTTTACGGTCTGCCCATCAAGGTTCAGGCTATTGTTGACGGCAAAAAATAATTTCTTATAAATTTTAGCAAAGGAGATGATACCGTGGCAAAAATGTGGGCAGGAAGAACCGACGGCAGCACCGAAAAGTTGGCCGACGATTTTAACTCTTCCATAAGCTTTGATAGCAAAATGTATAAGCAGGATATCACCGGAAGTATGGCCCATGCTGCAATGCTCGGTGCCAAGGGTATTATCCTTCAAAGCGAGGCCGATCAGATAATTGAGGGGCTGGAAGGCATCCTTCAAGATATCGAATCGGGAGCGCTCCAATTTGATATGGAGTGCGAAGATATCCATATGTTTGTTGAGCAGGAGCTCACAAGCAGAATAGGGGATACAGGTAAAAAGCTTCACACTGCACGCAGCCGCAACGATCAGGTTGCGCTGGATCTCAGAATGTATCTGCGGGATGAAGCAGAAGATATAATCCAATTCGTTCGCAGCCTTATTTCGGCTGTGTGCGATGTGGCCGAAGCAAATAAGGCCACTATCATGCCGGGCTACACTCATTTGCAGCGAGCTCAGCCTATCACCTTCGGGCATCACCTTATGGCCTATGCCATGATGCTTTTGAGGGATATGGATAGGCTTGAAAGTTGCAAAAAGCGAATGAATATTTCGCCTATCGGAAGTTGTGCCTTGGCCGGCACCACCTACGATACCGACCGCAGAATGGAAGCTGCAAAGCTTGGATTCGATGATATATGCCTTAATAGTATGGATGGCGTATCCGACAGAGACTTTTGCTTAGAGCTTATGAGCTGCCTTTCCATTCTTATGATGCATCTTTCCCGTTTCTCGGAAGAGATAATCCTTTGGTCCAGCTGGGAGTTCAAGTTTGTGGAGCTTTCCGATGCCTACACAACCGGATCTTCCATAATGCCGCAGAAGAAGAATCCCGATATGGCAGAGCTCGTTCGCGGCAAGACGGGCAGAGTGTATGGTGATCTTTTTGCCCTGCTCACCACCCTTAAGGGTCTGCCTTTGGCCTACAACAAGGATATGCAGGAAGATAAGGAAAGCGTATTTGATGCGGTTGAAACAGTTAAGATGTGTCTGCCTGTGTTCACAGGTATGATCGCCACAATGAAGGTTTGCGCCGATAATATGAAAAAAGCCGCGCAAACAGGCTTTATAAACGCCACCGATCTGGCTGATTATTTGGTGAAGAAAGGCTTGCCTTTCAGAAGCGCTTATAAAATATCGGGCCAAATAGTGGCAAAATGCATTGAAGAAGGCAAAGTGCTTGAAACAATGAGCCTGGAAGAATATCAAAGCTTCAGTGAGTTGTTTGGCCAAGATGTCTTCGAAAGCATCAATTTGGAAAAATGCGTTGAAAAACGCATAAGCGAGGGCGGAACCTCTGTGGCATCCGTTCAATCGCAGATAAATTTTGTTAGAAATAAAATATAATGTAATACTGAAAGGAAAGAACTAAAATGAAAAAAATATTAGCACTTATTCTTGCAACCGTACTTTGTGTAGCTTGCCTTGCCGGCTGCGGCAGCAAGGGCCTTTCTATGGCCGAACTGGAAAAGAAGGGCGAGCTTGTTATTGCCACCAGCCCCGATTTTCCTCCCTTTGAAGAGCTCACTGCCGATGGCAAAGTGGAAGGTATCGAAATAGAAATTCTTAAGCTTATCTGCGCAGAACTTGGCGTGGAACTCAAGATCGAGACAATGAACTTTGAGTCTGTGCTTCCCGGTGTTCAGGCCGGCAAATATGATGTTGGTGTTTCCGGCATCTCTGTTACTCCCGATAGGGAAAAGAACGTTCTCTTCACCGATCCCTACTGCCTTGCTGCTCAGGCTATCGTTGTTGTTGAGGGCAGCCCCATCGCCAAGAAGGCCGATCTTGCCGGCAAAGCCGTTTCCGTTCAGAGCGGCACCACAGCTGAGTCTTTCTGCCGCAAGGAAGGCTACACCGTGAATGCCTACGCTGCCAACAGCGATGCACAGCTTGCTCTCACCACCGCTAAGGTTCAGGCTTGGGTTATCGATGATCTTACTGCTGCCGAGATGGTTGCAGCTTATAATGAGACTGCAGAAGCCGGCAAGAAGCTGGTTATCCTTGATGAGCCTATGACAACCGAGCCCTACGCATTTGCTTTTGCAAAGGGCAGCGACGAGGTTGTTGAGAAGATCAACACTATTCTTAACAAACTGGTTGCAGACGGCAAAGTAAAGGCTATCTTTGAGCAGTTCAATGCTCCCTACACCCAGCCCGAAGTAAAATAAATTCAATTAAATCTTTGCTACTTGGTAAAGGATGTGATTTTATCGCATCCTTTTCCGCATTATTATTCCGAAGGGAGAACCGCTGTGAACGCCTGGTTCGAAAAACTTTACGAGACATTTATTGAAACCGGTTTTTATAAGCTGATGATAGACGGTTTCAAAAACACGATCATAATCACCCTGGGTGCCCTTGCCATAGGTGTTGTGATAGGCACACTTATTGCTGTGATAAAGTATTTTTCTGATGATACTAAATGGCTTAAGCCTCTGGCATGGATATGCGATACATATGTTACTGTTGTGCGCGGCGTGCCCGTTGTTGTGCTGTTGCTTATATTCTATTTTGTGATATTGGCTGCAGCAGACGGTGTCACCGTTGCCATTCTCACCTTTGGTATCAACTCGGGTGCCTATATGGCCGAGCTTATCCGCAGCGGTATAAATGCTGTTGATAAAGGCCAAATGGAAGCAGGCCGCAGCCTTGGTATGTCTAAGTTGCAGACTATGGTGAAGATAGTGCTTCCCCAGGCTGTGAGATATATTCTTCCTGCAATAGGCAACGAGCTTATTGCTCTTTTGAAGGAGACTTCCGTTGCAGGCTACGTGGCTGTGGAAGATCTTACAAAAGCGGGAGATATCACCAGAAATATCACCTACGATGCAGTAAACCCCTTGCTGGTTGTGGCAGTTACATACCTCACTATGGTTGTTTTGCTCACACAGCTTCTCAAACTTCTGGAAAGGAGGCTGGCCAAGAGTGATAAGCGTTAAGAATCTGGAAAAGAACTTCCGCGGTGTAGAAGTGCTTAAAGGCGTAAACGTTGATATCAATAGGGGAGACGTGGTGTGTGTTATCGGCCCTTCCGGATCCGGTAAGTCCACATTTCTGCGATGCCTTAATCTTCTGGAGCAGCCCACGGGCGGCCAGATAATCTTTGAGGGTGAGGATCTCACTGATAAAAAGGTGAATCTTAATATTCATCGCCAGAAGATGGGAATGGTATTTCAGCAGTTTAATCTCTTTCCCCATATGAGCGTGCTTGATAATCTCACCTGCGCTCCCATAATGCTTAAAAAAGTTCCCAAAGCCGAGGCCGAGGCCAAGGCAATGGAACTGCTTAGCAGGGTAGGATTGGCCGATAGAGCCAAATCCTTCCCCAATCAGCTCTCGGGCGGCCAGAAGCAGAGGGTGGCTATAGTTCGTGCACTCTGCATGGAGCCGGATGTAATGCTCTTTGATGAACCCACCAGCGCGCTGGATCCCGAAATGGTCGGCGAAGTTCTGGATGTTATGAAAGAACTGGCCAGAGAGGGTATGACAATGGTTGTTGTGACCCACGAAATGGGCTTTGCAAGAGAAGTTTCCAACAGGGTGCTCTTTTTGGACGAAGGCGTTGTGATGGAAGAAGGATCTCCGCAGGAGATTTTCGGCAATCCTAAATGCGAAAGGCTTCGCTCGTTCCTTGCAAAGGTTCTTTAAGGAGGCAAAACAATGAAATCTTTTAAGGGTAAGAATTTCTTAAAGCTGCTGGATTTCACTCCCGAGCAGATAGAGGATCTGATTAATCTTGCGGCCGATCTTAAGGCCGATAAAAAGGCGGGTATGCCCCATAGGCTCTGCCAGGGTAAGAACGTTGTTCTTCTTTTTGAGAAGGATAGCACTCGCACCCGCTGTGCCTTTGAAGTGGCTGCCGCCGATCTGGGTATGACAGCTACATATCTCGGTCCCAGCGGTTCTCAGATGGGCAAAAAGGAAAGTATTGCCGATACTGCCCGTGTGCTCGGCAGAATGTACGACGGTATAGAATACCGTGGCTTTGCCCAGGATATCGTGGAAGAGCTGGGAAAATATGCAGGTGTGCCTGTGTGGAACGGACTCACAAACGAATTCCATCCCACCCAGATTCTGGCCGATTTCCTCACTATCAAGGAGCATTTTGGCGATCTTCGCGGTAAGAAACTTGTGTATATGGGCGATGCCAGATATAATATGGGCAATTCCCTTATGGTTGGTTGCGCTAAAATGGGTATGCACTTTGTGGCCTGTGCTCCCAAGAAATATTTCCCTGCCGAAGAGCTTGTGAACACTTGCCAAGAGATTGCTAAGCAGACCGGTGCTGTGCTTGAGTTTATTGAAGAACCCGAAAAGGCAGTTGTGGGTGCCGACGTTATTTATACCGATGTTTGGGTGTCTATGGGCGAGCCCGATAGCGTGTGGCAGGAGCGAATCGAAGAACTCACCCCCTATAGGGTCACAATGGAGTTGATGAACATTGCCGGCGATCAGTGCAAATTTATGCATTGTCTGCCCGCATTTCATGATCTGAACACCACCATCGGCAAGCAGATATACGATAAGTTTGGTATCGACTGTATGGAAGTTACCGATGAAGTGTTCGAGAGTGAGCGCTCCATAGTATTCGATGAAGCCGAAAACAGAATGCACACCATAAAAGCTGTTATGGCTGCAACACTATAGAACAACAAAAGGCGTTGGCGAAAGCCGGCGCTTTAGTTTTGCTTTGGTATCTATGAATTGTAGAATATTAGGAAGAAAAATATAAAACTCTTGCAAAATTTCCAATCGTTATAGGTTTACTTTTTGTTATTCGGGTATTAAAATGAAGACATCAGGGGGGATATTGATGAATGCGGTAGATTTTGGAAATACACTTACAGCCCTGCGAAAGAAGTGTGGGCTCACACAGCAACAGCTTGCAGAAAAGCTTTTTGTGAGCAATAAAACTATAAGCCGATGGGAAAACGGATTAGGCTTTCCCGAAGTGCCCATGTTTCCTGTTTTGGCAGAAGTTTTAGGTGTTTCGGTGGATTACCTTATGGCAGGTAAGCGCAAGGGTATCACCATTGTGGGAAGCATTATCACCGATGCCGTGAAGAACATTGATTGCTATCCCGAAATGGGTATGCTGGCCACCATTAGCAGCATCAGTATTGCGGCAGGCGGATGCGCCCCTAATACTGCTATTGATCTTGCTAAGATAGATCGCAGATTGCCTGTTGGGGTGATCGGCAGGATAGGCAATGATGATTACGGCCGCTTTATTCTTTCTCAGTTTGATCGCTACGGTGTGAACAGTGATATGGTGAAGATATCGCCAAGCGGTTCCACAAGCTTCTGCGACGTTATGAGCCTTTCCTCCGGAGAGAGAACGTTTTTTCACAATCGCGGCACCAATGCTGAGTTTTCGCCCGAAGACGTGGATTTGTCGGTGCTTAATTGCTCCATTATGCACTTTGGCTATCTTCTGCTTTTAGATGTGTTTGATCAACCCGATAAGGAATACGGCACGGTGCTGGCCCGTTTCCTCAACAACGTGCAGAAAAAGGGAATAAAGACGTCTATCGACGTGGTGAGCAACAGTTCGGCAGATTATAAAGCCACTATTGTGCCTGCCCTTAAATACTGCAACTATGCGTTTATGAACGAGATCGAATGTTGCCGTATTACAGGGCTTAACCCCAGAAGCAGCAACGGTGAGCCCAACGTGGAGAACATTCAAAAGACGATGCTGTTTATGGCCGAATGCGGTGTGAAGGATAAAGTTATTATTCATTGCAAAGAGCTAGGATTTTGCTACGATGTGAAGTCTGAAACATTCACTATAATGCCTTCCCTTAAAATTCCCAGAGAAGAAATAATGGGAAGCGTTGGCGCCGGAGATGCCTTCTGTGCTGGAAGTCTCTACGGATTATACAACGAATATTCCGATGCCGATATGCTTAAATTTGCGGCGGCCACGGCAGCCAGTAGCCTTTTTAAGGAGAATTCCACCGATGGCGTGCTGGATAAAGATAGTATATTTGATCTAATGAAAAAATACGGAGGTTAAACGATATGCTGGTTAATCTTAATGACGTTTTGAAAAAAGCCCAGGAGGGCAAATATGCTGTTGGATTGTTTAATACCACCGATAGCGATATGCTTGAGGCTGTGATTTCCGCTGCCGAGGAGATGAATTCTCCTGTAATTATCGGCACTGCTGAAGTTCTGCTGCCTTATGGTGAATTGAAGCTCATAGGCCCTTCTATGATAGCTGCCGCTAAGCGTGCAAAAGTGCCCGTTGTGGTGCACTACGACCACGGCCTTACAATTGAGCGCTGCATGGAGGCGCTGGATCTTGGCTTTTCCAGCATAATGTTTGATGGTTCGGCAGGCGGCAACGAGGAAAACATTGCTTCCACCGCCAAGATGGTGGAGATCGCCCATTCCCGTGGGGCCACGGTGGAAGGGGAGATTGGCCACGTTGGCAACGCCGACACAGAGAGCGATCTTGGAACAGATAGATACACCACTCCTGACGAGGCAGTTGATTTTATTAAAGCTACAGGTGTGGATGCTCTTGCGATTGCCATCGGCACAGCCCATGGCGCTTATAAAGAAAAGCCCTGCCTGGATATCGGTCGCCTGAGCGAGATAAGAGCGGCTGTGAATACACCCCTTGTGCTTCACGGCGGATCGGGGCTTTCGGATGATGATTTCAGAAACACTATTGCCAACGGAATTGCAAAGGTGAATATTTTCACCGATCTTTGTGTTGCAGGTACCAATGGTATGAAGGAAGCACTGGATAAGGAGCTGCCTTATCTTGATGCTCGCAATCTTAAAGTGGAAAAGATCAAGCAGGCTGCTATCAGAAAGATGCAGCTTTTTGGCTCGGTTAACAAGGCATAATAAAAAAGCAGTTCGCGAAAGCGAACTGCTTTTTTAATCAACATATTATATGCGGCCGCCCGATTCAGTGAACATACGAAGAAATTTGCCAAGGAATATCACGCTATCCTTAAGGCAGGCGCCGAATTTAAGCACTAGCTCGTAGTTGTAGTATCCATCGTAGCCGATCTCTTCCAAGGCGGCAAAGACTTCCGGCCAGTTGATATATCCGAAACCGGGGATAAGGTGCTGGTCGTTTACTCCGTCGTTATCGTGCA
>JAZRGE010000060.1:0-27370 GCA_045644025.1 Acutalibacteraceae bacterium
GAAACAGGTGTGCCCTTATAGCTACCTGTGTAGCCCTGAATACCGCGTACGTTGTTCACCAATTTTGCGCCTTCCAGAAAGTTTTCGGCAATAAATTTAGCACGCAAAGGATCACCCGGCATAAGCACCGTGGGGGCAAAATCTTCGGGTGTGGCATTTATATGAGGGGTGGGATAAAATTCAGCCATAATAGCACTCCTTTATAAAAGATTCTCGGTTTCAACTATTTTCACAATGCGGCTGGTACCCAAACGATGTGCGCCAAGAGCAATAAACTTCTCGGCATCTGCAATAGACGCTATTCCACCTGCAGCCTTGATCTGCTTACCGCGAATATGCTGTGCCATAAGCTCCACGTCGCGGAAGGTGGCTCCGCTTTTTGAAAAACCGGTGGATGTCTTAATAAAATCGGCGTCTGATTCGTTTATGATATCACACATTTTTATTATCTCAGCTTCACTCAGCAGGCAAGTTTCAATTATCACCTTAAGCAATTTCCCACCGCAGGCAGCCTTCACAGAGTTTATCTCATTCAGCACGTCGTCAAATCTTCCTGCCTTAAGCCAGCCGATATTTATCACCATATCTATTTCTTCGGCACCATTTTTCACCGCATCTACCGCCTGAAAGCATTTAGATTCTGTGGTATCGTAGCCCAAGGGGAAACCGATCACCGTGCACACCTTCACCCTGCCGCCGCAGTATTCCGCCGCCTGTTTCACATAGCAGGCAGGAATGCACACGCTGGCGGTGGTATAGTTTATTCCATCATCACAAATACTTTTTATCTGCTCCCATGTGGCATCAGGCGCTAAAAGGGTATGGTCCACTTTAGAAAGTATGCCTTTTATATTCAACAGAATCATCTCCTATGTTATTATTTTAGCAGGCAATCTTCATATTAGCAATAAAAACCGCTCGGTGCGCGAGCGGTTTTTATTTTTAATATTCTATATAGCTGTAGCTCTGCCCCAGAATAATATAGACTTTATCCTGCTGCCCGGATGCCAAATCATCCCATTCGATATCTGCATCGCTTAGTGCCTTCTCTGCTCTGATTCTTGGAATCGTAGCATTAAAAACGCCTTCTTGAATCTCCGATTCCATATAGTAAAGATAGGCACAGCACTTTGTATAAAGGCTGGGGGTAAGGGCTTCTTCATTGGTAAATTCAAGGGACGAATGAGGCGAGCCATCGCTCAGTTCATTGGCCAAGCGCACCATATGGGGCACAGCCGAATCACCCAAATCCAGCATAGCTTCCACATCTACAGTATCAAGGCTTCCGTCCAGATATCTATCCACATTGTAGGCGGCAATGAATGAATCTACATTAGATACAGCCAACCCCAAAAACATTACCACGCAAACCACCACTGAAATTAATATAAGCTTCAGCTGTTTGGCAAATTGCTTGGCAATTATAATTAGGCAGAGCAGCGCTAACAACAGCATAAACCAGGATGCATAGACTCTCTTATGGGTGAGCCCATAGCAATTAATATACATCACCATTTTGGCCAATGCTGTGCTTATAAGCACAATGGTGAACACAGCAAACACAATAGAAAGAATCTTTAGGGCTGTTTTTCCTGCCTTGGCGCCACTGCGAATAAATAAGGCTATCAAGGCAATTATTACAAAGTTGATAAATGCAACGGCGCATAGCTGAAAAAAGCCTTCACGTGCGTAGTTGGTGTAGCTATATTCATCGGGCAGCACACCCACAAAACCGGAAACATAATACTTCCATTGGGAGATAAAAAATATCACATAAAGAGAGAGCACGGGCAGCACAGCAGCCAACGCTGTGGCCACCGGAAGCAATTTGAATTTTTGGGCAGTCTCATCCCATTTCTCAGCGGTTAAAACATCGCTGCAGACCTGCTGCCTGCCTGCCATAAACGCCCCAAACAAATACATTGCCACCGGCACAGCAAAAATCAAGCAAAAGAAATCGGAAATAATATTCTCAAACGAAAAATCAAATATATGCCCTATAATATCCATAAAACCATCGTCATAAGAAAGGAGCACAAGCACAACGGCTGTGGGTATCACAGCTATAAGCAAACCGGCAATAACCTTGCCTGCGGTGTTTGTTCCCTTTCCTTTTTTACCCGCAAAGGCCGCTTCAAAGATATAAGTAAGGCAGGATACAGGCAGCACAAATATTGCTCGAATAAAATCGGCACCAATATAGTTGGAAAGTCCGCCCGCCAGGGAATTACCCGTGGATGTGTAAACATACAGGCAATAAGCCGCAAGGCAATACGCCCAAGCTATAAACTGCACAAAGCCGTTGGATGTGATTATCACCGAAACGGCAGCCACCACCGCCGAAGCGGCAATAGCAACAGCAGGCTTATTGGGGCGAACACCCTTATGCCATAGCCAGGCTGTTGTACCGCTAAAGAGAGCCACTATAAAAGCCAACGCCCCCAAGGGGTGGCTAACTGCTGTACCCACCTTGCAAAAGAAAAAACCTGCCACAATACAAAACCACGCATAGATGCTTTCGCTTAATGAAAACACATATTTTTCTTCTGCCTGTGCCGCAGTTTCAATTTCTATCTCACCGGAAGAATCGGCTACCATGTTTTCCTGCAGCTCCAAATTTTCGTTGGTTTCCATATGTATTCTCCTTTCCCCTAATCTTCGTTGTATTCCAAAATATCCTCCACTCTGCATTCCAGTGCCTTGCAAATCGCCTCCAAGGTGGAGAATCTTATGGCTTTAGCCTTGTTGTTCTTTAGAATCGAAAGGTTGGCCAATGTTATGCCCACCTTTTCGGATAATTCATTCAGCGACATATGCCTTTTGGCCATCATCACATCAAGATTAACATTTATCATACCGCACCGCCTCAAACTGTAAAATCGTTTTCGGCCTTAATTTCGGTGGCCTCTTCTATTACATTCTTCACAACTCTTAGGCAAAGGCCCAAAAATATTCCTGCGAATGCAACAATAGATGCAAGCGTGAAATAATATGTGAGCACAGCAAATATTGCACCCAATGCAATTGCGCACCAGGAAATTGCCCTGATAAGAGCAACACTGAAGGATGTGAACACCAGGCCGCTCCTTACTCTATATAGCAAGGCGACAAGCAATACATCAGCCAACAGAACGATACCTAAGCAAACATAAGTGAGCACGAGAACTGCCACCCTGCCTGTTTGAGTGATGCTTCCCCTATCGCCGATAAGGTCGGGCAAGCTTATTAGATGTTCAAGAAGAGTGGGAACACACACCGCCAACCCTACAACAAGCAAAAAACAGACGTGAGCCAAGATTAATGATATAAAAACCGATGCTTTGCGCGAAATTCTTAGCATATTATTTCCTCCGTTCAATATTCTCTTTTCTTTATCATAGCCAAGCCATTGCTGTTTGTCAATATATTTTTATTGTTTTTCGATAAGTTTTATTTATTATATAACAAATGGCGCCCTTTCGGGGCGCCTTCAAAAATTTTATTCACAAAAGTTTTTTATAATTTCCCTTGCCGAACGAGTCATCTCGGCGCTAAAATCGCAGTTCCATTTTCTGCGGCAAAAACGCTCTATCCAGGCCTTTAGCTCATCTTCATTTAGCTTTTCTCTCTCGGCCAACATTTGCTCCATATTATCGGCTTTGGCAATATCATAGCCGTTTTCCATCACAATATCTTCCGTGCCAAAGCGGGCGGGCTTTTCCCTGCGTTTCTGCTGATCTGTAGGATATCCAAAGCAGACCATACAGGCAGGCACCACGTGCTTGGGCAGGCCAAGCAGCGCCCTGTGCTGTTCAAAATTTTCTATAATATCCCCAATGTAGCAAGAGCCTATTCCCAGGCTCTCTGCCGCCACAACAGCGTTCTGTGCAGCAATAAGGGTATCGGCAAAGGCCAGCAGCAGGTCGCCCTCCCCGGGGCGGCGCACATCTTCGGCCATATTGCGGCAAAAAAGCTGATACCATCTGTAATAATCGGCGCAGAAAACCAGCACCAGCGGAGCTTTGGCAATAAAGGGCTGATTATCGCAGGTGATTGCCAACTTATCCTTCAAGGCTTGATCTGTAATATCCAGAATAGAATAAAGGGTCATATTCCCTGCTGTGGGCGCCTGGATAGCCGCTTCAAGAATAGCCTGTTTATCCTTATCCTGAATAGGCCTATCTTCATAGGCGCGCACCGATTTTCTGCAATATAGGGAATTCAAAATCTCGTTCATAATTGCACCAATCCTCACTCTTTCTATCTATAGTTTACCATATCGCCGCCCACATAGTCAACAAAACAAAAAAGCACTCCCCTTTTTGGGAAGTGCTTATGGTGGAGACGCACGGGCTCGAACCGTGGACCTCCTGCGTGTGAAGCAGGCACTCTGACCAGCTGAGCTACGCCTCCATATTTTGTTGGAGCGGATTACGGGACTCGAACCCGCCACATCCACCTTGGGAAGGTGGCGCTCTACCAGATGAGCTAAATCCGCACATCTGTGAAATATGACTTCAACCGTCGGCGGCCGAATAGACCGCCGACAGTATTATTCATATTAATAGCATCGGGCTTTTATTACTTTACGAGCTCGATAATAGCCATCTCGGCAGCATCGCCGCGACGAGCTTCAGTCTTGATGATGCGAACGTAGCCGCCGTTGCGATCTGCATAAGCAGGGGCAATCTCATCAAAAAGCTTCTTGACAACGGATTCCTTGGTGATAAAGGCCATAGCCTGGCGCTTGTTGTTCAAGGTGTTTTCCTTTGCAAGAGTAATATACTTTTCGGCCAGAGAACGAACTTCTTTAGCTCTGGTAACAGTGGTCTCCATCTTGCCGTTTTCCAGCAGAGAAGTTACCATGTTCTTGAGCATAGCCATTCTGTGGTCAGTGGTTCTGCCAAGTTTTCTGGTTCCGGGCATGGATATTCACTCCTTTTAATCTTCGTGGTTGTTGTTGAACTTGAAGCCAAGAGAATCAAGTTTGGATACGACCTCTTCAAGGGACTTGCGGCCAAGGTTGCGAACCTTCATCATATCCTCTTCGGACTTACCGATAAGATCCTCAACAGTGTTGATGCCGGCTCTCTTCAAGCAATTGAAGCTACGAACAGAGAGGTCAAGTTCTTCAATGGTCATTTCCAGGACCTTTTCCTTGCCCTTTTCTCCCTTTTCAACCATGATCTCGCCCTCATAAGCATCACCCGAAAGGGTCACAAAGAGGTTGAGATGCTCGGTGATGATCTTCGCAGACAGCGAGACAGCTTCCTGAGCCGTGATGGTTCCGTTGGTCCACACTTCGAGAGTGAGGCGGTCATAATCAGTGATCTGTCCTACGCGGGTGTTTTCCACGATGGGATTAACCTTAAGCACCGGGGTGTAGATGGAATCTACAGGAATCACACCGATAACATCGCAGTTTTCCTTGTTGCGATCGGCAGGAACGTATCCCCTACCATGATCCAGAACAATCTCCATATTAAGCTTTCCGCCTTCACCGACGGTAGCAATATGCAGGTCGGGATTAAGAATCTCAACTTCGGAATCGGCCTTAATGGAACCGGCTGTAACCTCGCAGGGACCTTCTGCTTCGATGTAAACAGTCTTGGCTTCGTTGCAATGCAGCTTGGCCAGAAGGCTCTTAACATTCAGAACGATCTCGGTAACATCTTCGGTAACACCTTCGATAGTGGAGAACTCGTGCAGCACACCGTCGATCTTGATCGAAGTAGCAGCAACTCCCGGAAGGGACGAAAGCAGAACACGACGCAGGCTGTTGCCCAAAGTGGTGCCGTAACCGCTCTCGAGCGGCTCCAAAATAAACTTCCCATATGTTCCGTCGGGCAGTAAATCCAGAGTTTCAATTCTGGGCTTTTCAATCTCTATCATTTAAAAGCTCCATTCTCCGCACTTTTAGGTTGCTTTTCGGAGCCGTGCGGTGGCTTCATCCGAAAAGGGTTAATGATTACCTGGAGTAGAACTCGACGATGAGCTGCTCTTCAACGGGAGCATCTATCTGATCGCGTTCGGGGAGAGCAACAACCTTAGCCTCGAGAGCTTCGCGGTTGATGTCAATCCACTGGGGAACGGGCCTTGCAGAGTTAGCCTCTACAACTTCCTTAATCTTAGCAGAATCGCGGCTCTTTTCGCAGATAGCCACAACATCGCCTGCCTTGAGCAGGTAGGATGCGATGTCTACTCTGCTGCCATTGACCTCAAAGTGGCCATGGCCAACGAGCTGCCTTGCTTCTGCACGAGAGCAGGCAAAACCGGCCCTGTAAACTACGTTATCCAAACGGCTTTCGAGAATTCTGAGAAGGTTGGTACCGGTAACGCCGGACTTCTTCTCGGCAATCTCAAAATAATGCAGGAACTGGCCTTCCTGAACGCCATAGAAACGGCGAGCTCTCTGCTTTGCACGCAGCTGGAGACCGTATTCAGTAGTCTTTTTGCGACCCTGACCGTGCTGGCCGGGGCCATAGCTTCTCACATTGAGGGAGCACTTATCGGAATAGCAACGCTCGCCCTTGAGGAAAAGCTTCTGTCCTTCACGTCTGCAAAGTCTGCAAACTGCTCCGGTATATCTAGCCATTTATAACACCTCCAAATATTCGGTCAAACGCGTCTTCTCTTGGGAGGACGGCAACCATTGTGCGGGATGGGGGTAACGTCTTTGATCATGCTAACCTCAAGACCCGCAGACTGCAGGGCACGGATAGCGGCTTCACGGCCGGCACCCGGTCCTTTTACGTACACTTCAACAGTCTTCAGACCGTGCTCCATAGCTGCCTTAGCGGCAGTCTCTGCTGCACTCTGAGCTGCGAAGGGGGTAGATTTCCTGGAGCCTCTGAAGCCGAGCTCGCCGGCGGAAGCCCAAGAAAGAGCATTACCCTGAACGTCAGTGATGGTGACTATTGTGTTGTTAAAGGTTGACTGGATATGGGCCGCACCGCGCTCGATATTTTTCTTCTCACGGCGTTTGCGGGTGGCTGTAACCTTTTTACCCTTTACTGCTGCCATATTACTATCTTCCTTTCACTTACTTCTTCTTATTTGCCATGGTCTTTCTCGGACCCTTGCGGGTACGAGCGTTGGTCTTGGAGCGCTGGCCCCTAACCGGAAGACCCTTACGATGACGGGTGCCTCTGAAGCTACCGATTTCGATAAGACGCTTGATATCAAAGGCCACCGCACGGCGACGGTCGCCTTCGACCTGAAGGTTCTTTTCGATATACTCACGGAGCTTGGAGATATCGTCTTCGGTTAAATCTTTTGCTCTTGTGTCGGGATCAATGCCCGTGTCTGCAAGAATTTTCTTTGATGTTGTAAGACCGATACCGAAAATATAGGTGAGAGCGATCTCAACACGCTTCTCGTTCGGAAGGTCTACACCAGCTATACGTGCCATTTATCAATGCACCTCCACTAATTTATCGCCTTAACCCTGGCGCTGTTTATGCTTGGGATTCTCACAGATAACCATGATGCGTCCCTTGCGTTTGATGATTTTGCACTTTTCGCAAATCTTTTTTACAGAAGGTCTGACTTTCATTTTGAAATCCTCCTCAAAGCTTTTTTACTTTGAACGCCATGTAATGCGTCCCCTAGTAAGGTCATACGGTGACATCTCTACAGTCACCTTGTCTCCGGGCAGAATGCGTATGAAGTTCATACGAAGCTTACCCGATATATGAGCCAGTATCACGTGTCCGCCCTGAATCTCTACCTTGAATGTTGCATTGGGCATCGCTTCAAGAACTACACCTTCAACCTCGATCATATCCTGTTTTGACATTTAGTTGTCCTCCAATCGGTCAGGCTTAATTAAATTCAAAGCCCGTTTTAATGCCTTATTTGCTGACATCTGCTGCTCGCTTAGGATATATTCCGTTGCGGCAACGTGTTTTTTCTTCTTGCGTTTTGGCCGCTGGAGCGGTCGCTCCTTGCCATCTGCCAGAAGCAAAAATTCATCAGACTCTCCAACTACACACAAAAGGTTTCCTTTGTCTCTGCCCGCAAGGGAGCAAAAAACAAAACCCTTTTCGGCTTCCATGCGCTTCCCTCCCACTAATCAGCGAGAGTCAGAATTCTCGGGCCATCGGGGGTTATTGCCACCGTGTGCTCGAAATGCGCTGAAAGCGACCCGTCTGCTGTCAAAACAGTCCAACCGTCCGGCATTACCCTGACATCGTATCCACCCATATTAACCATAGGCTCGATAGCGATGGTCATTCCGGCGACCAGTCTCACTCCGTGACCTGCTCTACCGTAATTGGGAACCTCCGGTTCTTCGTGGAGCTTAGTGCCGATTCCGTGGCCAATGAATTCACGAACCACCGAGTAGCCTCGCTCCTCAACATATCCTTGAACAGCCGCGGATATATCGCCGATTCTACCGCCCACAACCGCTTTTTCGATACCTTTATAAAGGCTCTCTTTGGTTGTGTTAATCAGCCGCTTCGCTTCGGGGGAAATATCCCCTGCTGCGAAAGTGGCGGCATTATCGCCGTTGTATCCCTGGAACAGCGCGCCTAAATCAACACTGACTATATCGCCCTGCTCTATTTTTCGGTTGGCCTTGGGTATGCCGTGAATAACCTCGTTGTTTATGGAAATGCAGGCGGTTGCCGGAAATCCGCCGTAGCCCTTAAAGTTGGGGATTGCTCCCTGCGCTCTAATATAGTCTTCGGCTAATTTATCCAACTCTGCGGTTGTAACGCCCGGTTCCACCGCGCTGCCTACCAATTTAAGTGCTCCTGCCGAGATTCGGCAGGCTTCTCTCATCACAGCCAGCTCCTTAGCGGTCTTCAGTATTATCATACCGTTACCTCAGCTGAGCCAGAATGAGTTGGGTGATCTCCTGAACGGAACCCGTTCCGTCCACCTTCACCAAACAACCCTTAGATTCATAGAAATCTTTTAAGGGTTCGGTCTGCTCGTGATAGGTCTGCAACCTGCTGAGCACTGTTTCAGGCTTATCATCAGCCCTCACAACAAGCTCTTGGCCGCAATTATCGCAGACACCTTCTTTAGCGGGTTTCTTGTTCTCCACATGGTAGGTGGCGCCGCACTTTAAGCAAGCACGTCTGCCCGACATTCTCTTGACAATCGCCTCATCGGGGACCTCAATCGAAACGACCTTATCCATGTAGATGCCCATCCTATCCAGAGCTTCTGCCTGGGGGATGGTGCGAGGGAAGCCATCCAGAAGGAAGCCGCCCTTGCAATCCGCCTCGTTAAGCCTTTCGGCTATTATTGAAATAACAACTTCGTCGGGAACAAGGTTTCCGCCATCCATATAAGCCTTTGCCTTAAGACCAAGCTCGGTCTTGTTGGCGATGGCCTCACGCAGGATATTTCCTGTGGAGATGGAAGGGATTCCGAATTCCTTGCAGACGAATTCTGCCTGAGTTCCTTTTCCTGCACCGGGTGCTCCAAGAAATATCAGTTTCATAGGCTCACCTATTAGTCAAGGAAACTCTTGTAGTGGCGCATCATCATCTGAGACTCCAGATTCTGCACAACCTCAAGTGCAACACCAACAACGATCAGCACGGAAGTACCGCCGATGGAGATAGAAGCGAATGCACTGTTGAAGAAGCTGAGCACAATGGGGAGAACAGCAACAACGCTGAGGAAGAGAGCGCCCATAAGGGTGATCCTGGAGATAATGCCCTGCAGGAAGTCTGCTGTGGGCTGTCCGGGACGAATACCGGGGATGGCACCGCTGTTCTTTCTGAGGTTGTTGGCCATCTCGGTAGTATTGTACTGGATGGTCACATAGAAATATGCGAATGCGATGATGAGTGCGAGATAAAGAATTGCGTAGAAAGGTCCACGCACGCTGAACACCGAGAGCGCCTTATACCAAACAGATTCTGTGTTGGTCATAAAAGAAAGGATCATGGTGGGCAGCATAAGGATAGAGCTGGCGAAGATGATGGGCATAACACCAGACATATTCACCTTAATGGGAATATGGGAGCTCTGGCCACCGTACATCTTACGGCCTACAACTCTTTTTGCATACTGAACGGGAATCTTTCTTTCGGCGTTTGTCATCCAAACTACGAAGCCAACCATGAGCAGGAATGCTACAACGATTGCAATAACGTAGATGGGGCCGCCCTTAAGATCCCACCAGAGCAGCAGGGTCTGGAAAGCCTGAGGAGCTCTGGAGATAATACCTGCGAAGAGCAGGATGGAGATACCGTTGCCGATACCCTTTGCATCGATCTGCTCGCCCAGCCACATAACAAGCGCGGAGCCTGCTGTGAGACAGAGAACAATAACAAATCCTGCAAATACGCCCCAACCACCGGTATACTTTATCATCTTCATGGACTTAAGATACATGAAGAAGGAGAAGCCCTGAACAAGACCGATAATAACAGTCACATATCTTGTGATCTGAGCGATCTTCTTCTGACCTTCCTGGCCTTCCTTGGAGAGTCTCTCCAAATAAGGAATAGCAACAGACAACAGCTGGATGATAATCGATGCGTTGATGTAGGGTGTAACCGACATCGCAAAGATGGAACCATATTCCAAGCCGCCGCCGGTAAGCACGGAGAGGTAGCTGAAAAACTCATTACCGCTTCCGGCCATACCGCTCTTAAGGGCTGCCAGATCCACAAAGGGCACAGGAATAACTGCACCGATGCGGAAAATGGCAACGATCAAAAGAGTAAACAGAATCTTATTTCTAAGTTCTGTTATCTTCCAGGCGTTTTTAATAGTTTCAAACATCTTACAGCACCTCGGCTTTTCCGCCGGCTGCCTCTATCTTCTGGCTTGCAGCGGAAGAAAAGGCATTAGCCTTAACTGTCAGTTTCTTGGTGATTTCTCCGTTGCCCAAGACCTTTACGCCGTCGTATGCTTTCTTGATGATTCCCTTCTCGATAAGAGCTGCTGCATCTACAACAGCGCCATCCTCAAATGCATTGAGAGAAGAAAGGTTGATTGCAATGATTTTAGAGGCAAAAATGTTGTTGAAGCCTCTTTTAGGAACACGCCTCTGCAAAGGCATCTGTCCGCCTTCAAATCCGGCACCCTTATTGGCTCCGGAGCGGGCCTTCTGACCCTTGTGGCCCTTACCGGCAGTTTTGCCCTGGCCCGAACCGTGACCTCTTCCGATACGCTTGGATTCCTTAACGGAACCGGGCATCGGTGCAAGTTCATTCAGTTTCATGTTTCGCACCTCCTAATTAAGCTTCTGTAACCTCTACAAGGTGGATTATAGTATTGATCTTACCAACAGTCTGAGCATTGTTAGGCTGCTTGGTAACGTCGCCGATCCTGCGGAGACCGAGGGCCTCGGCAGTAGCGATCTGGTTTTTCTTGGAACCGATAAGGCTCTTTGTGAGCTTAACGGTGAGGGTCTTTGTCTTCTTATCTGCTACGAATGCCATTACAATTTCCCCCTTAACCCAAAATTTCCTGTACAGACTTGCTGCGGATCTCTGCAACCTGCTCGGCACTTCTGCGGGACTTAAGTCCATCAATAGTAGCCCTTACAACGTTGCAAGGATTGTTGGAACGCAGAGCCTTTGTACGGATATCTTTAATACCAACTACCTCGAGAACTGCACGAACGGGGCCGCCGGCGATAACACCGGTACCGGGAGCAGCGGGCTTAAGAAGAACGGAGCCTGCTCCGAACTTGCCCAGGATCTCGTGGGGGATGGTTGTGCCCTTAAGAGCAACTTTGAAAAGATTCTTCTTGGCATCGTCGATACCCTTGCGGATAGCATCGGGAACTTCAGCAGCCTTGCCGAGACCGAAACCAACGATACCGTTGCCGTCGCCGACAACAACAAGAGCAGAGAACTTCATAATGCGACCGCCCTTAACCGTCTTGGAAACACGGTTGATGGCAACCACGCGCTCTTTAAGATCTAAAACAGATGCGTCAATATTAGTAGCCACAGTCATTCTCCTCCCTTATTAGAACTTCAGGCCGCCCTCGCGGGCACCCTCGGCCAGTGCCTGAACACGGCCGTGATAAACATATCCTCCGCGGTCAAAAACCACTTCGGTGATACCTTTTGCATTGGCACGCTCTGCAATAAGAAGGCCAACCTTCTTGGCTTCTTCCATATTGCCGGTGCTGCCCTTGAATTCCTTCTCCACAGTGGAAGCGGAAGCCAGGGTTACGCCGTTTTCGTCATCGATCAGCTGGGCATAGATGTTGCTGAGGGAGCGAAAAACATTGAGGCGGGGACGAGATGCCGTACCGGTGATCTTGCCACGGACACGGACATGACGGTGAAGACGTGCTTTGTTGCTATCTTGTCTCTTAACCATTATTCTTACACTCCTTTACTTACTTCTTAGAGCCCTTACCGGCCTTGCCTTCCTTGCGACGTACATGCTCACCAGCATAACGAACACCTTTGCCCTTGTAGGGTTCGGGAGCGCGCTTACTGCGTACATCGGCAGCGAACTGGCCGACAACCTGCTTGTCGATACCGGAAATGACGATGCTGTTGGGGTTGGGAACGTCGATGGTGATACCATCGATCTCGGGAACGATAACCTGGTGAGAGTAGCCAAGGTTCATAATAAGATCCTTGCCCTGCTTCTGCACACGGTAGCCAACGCCGAGAACTTCGAGTTCCTTCTTGTAACCTTCGGTTACGCCAACAACCATATTGTTGATAAGAGAACGAGTGAGACCGTGCAGTGCGCGGTTTTCCTTCTCGTCGTTGGGACGAGTAACAAGGAGCTCACCGTTTTCAAATGTAACAGTCATGTTGGGGTGAAAATCAATGGCAAGAGTACCCTTGGGGCCCTTAACAGAGATGTTGTTGCCCTCCAACTTAACTTCTACACCAGCGGGAACGGTAATGGGCTTGCGTCCGATTCTTGACATATCCTGTTACCTCCCTTACCAGACGAAAGCCAGCACTTCGCCGCCAAGGTTGGCTTTGCGTGCTTCTTTGTCGGTCATAATGCCCTTGGAAGTGGAAACGATGGCGATGCCAAGGCCCTTCATAACTTTAGGCATATCTTCTACATTGCTGTAAATACGCAGGCCGGGCTTGGAAACTCTTCTGAGTCCAGTGATGACCTGAGATTTGTTCTTTCCATACTTAAGGGTGATATGGATCATACCCTGCTTGCCGTCCTCAATGATCTGGACGTCAGCAACATATCCTTCGTCGAGCAAAATCTTGGCAATAGCCTTTTTTACATTAGACGCAGGGATATCGACTGTTTCGTGCTTAGCCGAATTCGCATTACGAATACGTGTCAGCATATCGGCTATCGTATCGGTAATCTGCATACCGTAAACCTCCTTCTGATTTGCCGCCTTACCAGCTGGCTTTCTTTACACCGGGGATCTCGCCTTTGTATGCAAGCTCCCTGAAACAAATGCGGCAAATTCCGTACTTACGGAGATAGGCGTGCGGACGGCCGCAGATCTTACACCTGTTGTAACTTCTAGTCGAAAATTTTGCAGGACGAGCCTGTCTCACTTTCATAGATGTCTTAGCCATAATCTCTCTCCTTATCTCGCAAACGGAGCGCCGAGCAACGATAACAGTTCTCTTGCTTCTTCATCTGTGTTTGCAGTGGTAACAAAAATGATGTCCATACCGCGGATCTTATCAATCTTGTCGTACTCAATTTCAGGGAAAATCAGCTGCTCTTTAATACCCATAGAGTAGTTGCCGCGTCCGTCGAAAGCATCGGGATTGATGCCGCGGAAGTCACGTACTCGGGGAAGAGCTGCATTGAAGAGCCTATCGATGAATTCATACATACGCTCGCCACGGAGTGTAACCTT
Organism: Acutalibacteraceae bacterium; assembly: GCA_045644025.1. Lineage (GTDB taxonomy): Bacteria > Bacillota > Clostridia > Oscillospirales > Acutalibacteraceae > JAZRGE01. Next base: position 13,775 of record JAZRGE010000060.1, read on the forward strand.
TGCACCGATGGGCATACCGGCACGAAGCTTGAAGTTTGCAACAGACTTCTTAGCCTTGCAAACTACGGGCTGCTGACCGGTGATGATCTTCAGATCATTCATGATAGCATCAATGATCTTGGAATTTTCTTTTGCTTCGCCTGCGCTTACGTTGATAACAACTTTATCGAGCTTCGGAATCTGCATGACGCTCTTGTAGCTGAATTTTTTCATCAACGCGGGGGCAACGGAAGAAATATACTGTTCTTTTAACCTTGCCATTGTCATGTCCTCCTAACTCTTAAAAGGTCTCGCCGCACTTTTTGCACATACGGTCTTTTTTGCCATCAGCATAGATCTTGTGAGCTATACGGGTGGGCTTTTTGCACTTGGGGCATACAAGCTGAACCTTGCAGGCATAAACTGCACTCTCAGCCTGGATGATGCCGGAAGGATCGCCGGCCTTGCGGGGCTTAACATGCTTAGAAACCATGTTGATGCCTTCAACAATAACCTTCTGTTCCTTGGGGCTAACTTCAAGAACCTTACCGGTCTTGCCCTTATACTGATCGTCGCCGGTGAGCAGTACTACTGTATCGCCGGTCTTAATGTTCATTTTGCTCATTTCAGTACCCTCCATTAAAGCACTTCGGGAGCGAGGGAGAGGATCTTGAGATAATCCTTCTCACGCAACTCACGAGCAACAGGTCCGAAGATACGGGTTCCCTTGGGGTTCTTATCATCACGGATAATAACTGCGGCATTCTCATCAAATCTGATGTAGGTGCCGTCTTCTCTGCGAAGACCCTTGCAGGACCTAACAACTACGGCCTTAACGACGTCGCCTTTTTTAACTCCGCCGCCGGGTGTTGCTTTCTTAACAGAAGCGACGATAACATCGCCGATATTGGCATACCTCCTGCCGGTGCCGCCTAATACACGAATGCACATAATTTCTTTTGCACCTGTATTGTCGGCAACCTTGAGGTAACTCTGCTGTTGTATCACAGTGGATTCCTCCTACTCCAAAACTATTTGGCTTTCTCTATTATTTCGACTACTCTCCATCTCTTATCCTTGGAGATCGGTCTGGTTTCCATTATCAGTACACGGTCGCCAACATTGCACTGATTGTTTTCATCATGGGCTTTGAACTTAATAGTGTTCTTGATGATCTTTTTGTAAAGGGGATGCTTAACGTTATCCTTAATGGCAACTACAACGGTCTTATCCATCTTGTTGCTGACAACTTCGCCTACCCTAGTCTTACGAAGATTTCTTTCACTCACGGTATTTTACCTCTCTTTCCTTACGACTCCGCACCGTTCTGGGAAGCGATCTCGCGCTCACGCATAATTGTCTTAATGCGGGCGATATCCTTCTTAACGGCAGGTATGCGCATGGGGTTCTCGAGTTGGTTTACTGCGAGCTGAAAGCGCAGATTGAACAGCTCTTCCTTGAGTTCCTTAACCTTGGCTTCCAATTCTGCAACAGTCTTTTCTCTCAATTCTTTAGTTGTCATTCTGCATCACCCGCTTCCTGCTTGGTAATAAACTTACACTTGATGGGCAGCTTATGAGCAGCAAGACGCATAGCCCCACGAGCCAGCTCTTCGCTACCGCCGCCGATTTCAAACATAACCCTACCCGGCTTAACAACTGCTACCCAGTACTCGGGCGAACCTTTACCGGAACCCATTCGAGTTTCGGCAGGCTTCTGAGTGATAGGCTTATCGGGGAAGATTTTGATTCAAACCTGACCGCCACGCTTGATGTAACGAGTCATAGCAATACGAGCAGCCTCGATCTGGTTGGATGTGATCCATGCAGGTTCTGTAGCCTGGAGACCGAAATCACCGTGAGAAACGGTGTTTCCTCTCTGGGCAGTACCGGTAAGACGGCCTCTCTGAACTCTGCGGTATTTAACTCTTTTGGGCAGCAACATTAGCGGTTGCCTCCTTCCTTGCGGGAACCGCGGGCATCGTGAAGAACTTCGCCCATGTAGATCCAAACCTTAACACCAATGCGGCCATAGGTGGTCTTTGCCTCGGCAAAGCCGTAGTCTATATCAGCGCGCAGAGTCTGCAGCGGAATGGTTCCCTCATGATAGTGCTCGGTACGGGCAATTTCAGCACCGCCAAGACGGCCCGATACCTGTGTTTTGATACCTTTTGCGCCCAGACGCATTGTGCGGCCGAGAGCGAGCTTCATTGCGCGGCGGAAGGAGATACGCTTCTCGAGCTGAGCAGCGATATTCTCGGCAACCAACTGTGCATTCATATCGGGGTTCTTGATCTCCACGATGTTGATGAACACGGGTTTGCCCAGCTTCTCCTGGCAAATTGCACGAAGCTTTTCGATTTCTGCGCCGTTTCTGCCGATAACCATACCGGGCTTTGCGCAGTGAATGTGGATCCTTACCTTGGAGGCATCCCTTTCGATCTCGATCTTGGGTACGCCTGCATCGTAAAGACGTTCTTTGAGATACTTACGAAGGTTGTAGTCCTCAACCAGCATATCTCCGAAGTCTTTGTCTTTAGCAAACCAACGGGAATCCCAATTTTTGATAACGCCTACACGGAAACCGTTAGGATTAACTTTCTGGCCCATAACTCAACCTCCTTCTTAGTCTTCAAGTTCCCTGAGAACCAGGGTAACGTGAGAAGTTCTCTTCAAAATGCGATGTGCACGGCCATGATCCTTAGGACGAATTCTCTTAAGAATAGGTCCGGGGCATGCAAAGCACTCTGCAACATACAGCTTAGATGCATCCATATTGTGGTTGTTTTCTGCATTCGCGATGGCGGATTTCAGAAGCTTTACAAGATACTCACAAGCGGCCTTGGGAGTATGCTCCAAAATCGCTACTGCCTTTTCGGCAGGCTGCTTCCTGATAAGATCCAGAACGATCTGAACCTTACGGGGCGAAATGCGGGCGTATTTTAACGTAGCCCTTGCTTCCATTGTTATACTCTCCTTTCGGCCTACTTAGAAGTCTTGGAACCGGCGTGTCCCTTAAAGGTTCTGGTGGGGGCAAACTCACCGAGCTTGTGGCCTACCATATCTTCAGTTACATATACCGGAACATGCTTGCGACCGTCGTGGACGGCAAATGTATGACCAACGAAATCCGGGAAAATTGTGGAGGAACGGCTCCATGTTTTGAGAACGATCTTTTCACCGGTTGCATTCATTGCTTTAACCCTTTTGAGCAGCACAGGCTGAACATAAGGTCCTTTTTTAACACTTCTTCCCATAATTCACAACTCCTTCCACTATTTCGCGTTGCGACGCTTGACAATGTACTTGTCGGTGCGGGCGTGCTTAGCGCGGGTCTTGTAGCCAAGAGCAGGTTTACCCCAAGGAGTAACCGGTCCGGGTCTACCGATGGGAGATTTACCCTCACCACCACCATGAGGATGGTCGCAGGGGTTCATAACAGAACCGCGAACTGTGGGACGCCAACCCATGTGGCGCTTCCTACCGGCCTTACCGATGTTTACGTTCTCGTGCTCAGGATTGCTTACCTGACCGATTGTGGCCATGCAAGTGTTGGGCACATTTCTCAACTCACCGGAGGGCAGACGAAGCAGAGCCATGCCGTTTTCCTTGGCCATAAGCTGGGCCATGTTACCGGCGGAACGGGCAAGCTGAGCGCCCTTTCCGGGATAAAGCTCTACGTTGTGGATGAAGGTACCGGTGGGGATGTTGATAAGGGGCAGGGCGTTGCCGGCCTTGATATCAGCATCGGGACCGCTTACGACTGTGTCGCCGACCTTCAGGCCCACGGGGGCGATGATGTATCTCTTTTCGCCGTCTTCATACTGAAGAAGGGCGATAAAAGCGGTACGGTTGGGATCGTATTCAAGAGTCATAACAGTGGCGGGGATGCCGGTCTTATTTCTCTTGAAATCGATGATCCTGTACTTACGACGGTTTCCGCCGCCGCGATGTCTGACCGTGATCCTGCCGTAGCTATTGCGGCCGGAGTTCTTCTTAACGGTTTCCAGCAAGCTCTTTTCGGGAGCAACCTTGGAAAGTTCCGAGTAGTCTATAACGGTCATTCCACGCATACCAGGCGTGGTAGGCTTATAAAATTTAACTGCCATTTTAACTCACTCTCCTATTTTGGCTTAGCGGGGATTTAATCCCGATACATTGCCTTATCGGCCTTTTGTTATCTGAGTCCTTCAAAGAACTCGATGGGCTTGGCCTTGGGGGACAGAGTAACAATGGCTTTCTTCCAATCGGGGGTGTAACCCGAGAAGCGGCCCATGCGTCTCATCTGTCCGCGAACATTCATGGTGTTTACCTTAATAACATCGCCCTTCTTAAGCTTGAAAACCTTTTCAACAGCCTGAGCGATCTCAATCTTACCGGCATCGGAAGCAACCTTGAAGGTGTACTTCTTATCGGGTGTGCCGGACATGCTCTTTTCAGTGATGATAGGAGCAATGATTATATCTTCTGCAACTCTCATGCGTAGACCTCCTCAATCTTCGCAACGGCATCCTTAACAATAACGAGCTTATCGGCATTAAGGATATCGTAGGTATTGATGGTGTTGACACCGGCAGTCTTGAGGCCTGCAATGTTGTTGGCACTCTTGATAGCCACAGTATCGTGATCGGCAAGAACAAGCAGAACCTTCTTTTCTGCACCGATGGCCTTCATGCAATCAGCAACAGTCTTGGTCTTGTAGCCTTCAACGGTGAGGGCATCAAGAACGATGAGCGAATTGTTGAGAACCTTATCGGAAAGGGCAGACTTAAGAGCAAGTCTCTTAACCTTTTTGTTCAAAGTGTAGGAATAATCTCTAGGCTTGGGGCCCAGGGCGATACCGCCGTGAGTCCACTGGGGAGCACGAATGGAGCCCTGCCTTGCGTGGCCGGTTCCCTTCTGCCTCCAGGGCTTTCTGCCGCCGCCGGAAACTTCGCTACGGGTGAGGGTAGACTGAGTACCCTGTCTCTGGTTGGCCAGATAATTTACAACAGCTGCATGAAGGACTGCCTTGTTGGGCTCGATTCCGAAGATAGCATCGGAAAGCTTGAGAGAGCCAACATTATTTCCCTTCATATCCAAAATTGCTACATTAGGCATAATTCAGCACTCCTTCCCTTATGCTTTAACGCTGTCTACCAAGACAACGATGCCGCCCTTGGGGCCGGGGATGGCACCCTTAACAGCGATGATGTTGTTTTCGGCATCCACCTTAACAACCTCGAGGTTCTGAACAGTAACCCTCTCGGCACCAAGATGGCCGGCCATTTTCTTGCCCTTGAAGATACGGGCAGGATCGATAACACCGAGCGAACCGCCGTGACGGTGAACAGGGCCGGTACCGTGGGTCTCCTTAAGGCGGGAGAAGTTCCAACGCTTGATAACGCCGGCATAACCCTTACCTTTGCTGGTGCCCCTCACATCGACCTTGTCGCCCTCGGCGAAAACGTCTGCTTTGATAATGTCGCCTACGTTGGCAGCAGAGATATCTGCAAGCCTGAACTCACGCAGGACCTTCTTGGGAGCTACATCGCCTTTTGCGAAGTGGCCCTTCTGAGGCTTGTTTACCTTGTTGGCCTTCAGATCACCGAAGCCATACTGTACTGCCTCATAGCCATCGTTCTCGATGGTCTTCTTCTGGCTGATCACGCAGGGGCCCGCTTCAACAACGGTAACCGGCACGACCTTGCCGTTCTGGTCGAAAAGCTGGGTCATACCAAGCTTCTTACCAATGATTGCCTTTTGCATTTATTTTTCCTCCTTTTGGTTATTGGTTGGGTCTCCCCAACTTGACCACGCCCGTGTGATTATAATTTAATATCGATTTCTACACCGGCGGGGAGCTCAAGACCCATCAGAGCTTCAACAGTCTTGTTGGAAGGTCTGAGGATGTCGATAAGCCTTTTGTGTGTTCTGGTCTCAAACTGCTCACGGCTATCCTTATACTTATGAACAGCGCGGAGAATTGTGACGACCTCTTTTTCGGTAGGCAGCGGAATAGGACCGGAAATCTTAGCGCCTGTCCTCTTAGCTGTCTCCACGATCTTCTCTGCAGCCTGATCTACAAGAGCATGATCGTAACCTTTGAGCCTGATTCTGATTTTTTCTTTTGTTGCCATTTTTCTTTCCTCCATAATCTTGGCGAGCGGATAAGAAAGCTTCCACTGTTCCGTGTGTTTCGCACCTATCCGTTATAAAACCGGATGGTGCTGCCAAGCAGTCCTATCCGGGAGCTGAACGCAGAAATATAGCGTTCGCGCACATAAAGCGTGCTGCATTTCTCTTTCGCCCGGTTTGTAAATCGGACATACTCCGCGGAAATTCCCCGGCTCTTCGGCCGGCGACCTCCCGCATCATCGCATACCATGCACATAAGCGTGCCCAAGTATCATACCACAACAAATATGCAAATGCAAGTGTTTTTTGCAATTTTTTTCAAAGTTTTTTTGCACCTTTTTCCGCCCTATATATTATATATATAATAATGTAGGCGACCGCAAATTTCTGCGGCCGCCTACGCTCACATTACTTAAATTTATTCCACTATCTCGATCTCATAGTTCTTCATAATTTCAGCCATTTTCTTATCCACAGCCTCTTGGCGGAGATCGAAATCGTTGTCGTAATCTGCCAAGGGGCATATCATTTCAATATATCTGGCTCTCTTCTCTCTTTCGAGTGCGTCATCCGCCATTCTTTGGCGATATTGTGCTAAGGTGAGCCCTTCGGCCTGAGCGCAGGCTTCAAGCCACGTGCGTATACTCTCAAAACCAGCATCTAAATTTTTCAGATATGCTTCTCTTACGGCATTGTTATCCAGAGTTATTCCCGCCTTATCCGCTTCAAGAACCATTATCCTGTTTTGAATATACATCCACAGAAGTTGCTCATCGGTTTTCTTGTATTTTGCGATAAACGGATCCTTTTCGCCATCCTTATAAGACGATAGTTCCATATATTTTTCAATTTCAAGGCGATGGGCAGCCCGTATCTTGAGAATATCGCGCATATAAATAGGATTTCCGTTGATATAGCAACCCACCGCGTCGGTGGCACACGCTTCCTTAATCGCTGCCAGATATTTCTTTTCGGCCTCCCCGTTAGGGTCGCGCTGCGATGAAACAGTAGTACTCATAACGCCCCCACCGTTCTCCGGAGCTTCCTTCATTTTCCTCACAATCGACATCAATTCTTCGGTCGCATTCTCGTTGCTGATTTCATAATCGTTGCCCCAGAACAATTTTCTCTCCGAGATCAGGCAAATTGTGACAGGCAGAGCTTCGGGGAAGATTGCGGTTATATTATAGGCGCCCGCACCGTCTATTCCGATTTCCTCATCCGTGGGAGAAAGCCTTATTTCCCTTATCCAGGCTTTAATGTCTTCCATTACTTCATCATCGGCAAAATATGTTTTGGACACAGGCCCATGAGAAACCATTATATCTATTTCTAAAATGTTTGTGCCGTTGGCAACGGCGGCCAGTTTCTCACCTATCTGGATCATTTCGTCGGTAAGCTCTTCTTCGGACACCGCCCAAAAGCTTTTGGCATTCATCGGGGCAATAGGCTTTTCTTTATTCTCGGTGCAACCGCCAATAAATAAAAGCATCACTGCACACAAAACGCAAAAAAATTTCTTCATATGGGTACCTCCACTTCAAAGTCTTTATGGCACCTGCGGTGCCATCTGCATTATACCATATCGGAAGATGAAAAGTCAAGCGACCAAGCCCGAAGGCTTGGTCGCTGTTCAATTAGGATCGGGGCCTGCGGGGCACTTGCCTGCCTGCCTTTAATTTCTTTTTAGGCGCCTTTTTATCCTTAGAGCCACTCTTTTTATATTTCACGTTCACATACACCAAAGCAAGCAAACAGAGCATACCTACCACGGTGGTGAGCACCATAAGCCTGGCAGCCAATCCGCGAAGATCGAATATATCCTTCTTCACGTTATCTTTATTGCTGGCAGCGGGAATTTTGGAGCCCGAAACAACGCTGATCGTCATATCCGTATCTGTCCAATCGCCGTTGTTGACGCCGCCGATGGGCTGATCGGAAGGTATTCTTATTTCGGATGTGGTTGTGCTGTCGCTCTCGGAGCCCGATTCGGGGTCATCCCCCTCTTCACCGCTTTCGGCGCTCTCATCACCCTCGCTGCCCGTGCTCTCATCACTTCCAACGCTCTCGATGCTTTCGGTATCCGATCCGGAATCTCCTTCGCTCTCGGTGACAACCGATGTGGTTGTCTGAGCGTCGTCCTCACCTTCACCGGTGGCAGCAGCCAGCACAGTAAGCATTGTGGCACACATAAGCACGGCCACCAAAGCCACAAGTATATTGCTAATTTTTTTCAAAAGATTCATCTCCCGAATCAATAAGCCTTGCCCCAATAGAGGCTTGTTTTGGCTTCCTTGCCGCAGCAAACGCATTTGCCGGTGATCATTTCATTATCCTTCAAGGGAATGCATCTGGAGGAAACGCCCGCCTTTTCCTTAAGAGCATCCTCACATTCTCTCTCGCCGCACCAATCGGCCTTGATAAAGCCGGGCTTATTTTCGGCAGCCTCGATCATCTCGGCCAGATCTTTAACGCTGTAGGTCATACTCTCGCGACGAGCAAGAGCCTTCTCATAAAGCGCTGTGTTCAGCTCTTCAAGCATTGCAGGAATCACATTCTCCAGCTCGGAAAGCTTCACAAATGTCTTTTCCCTATTATCTCTGCGCACGATCACGCACTGATCATTCTCAATATCTCTGGGGCCGATCTCAAGGCGGAGCGGCACACCCTTCATTTCGTATTCGGCATATTTCCAGCCGGGAGAATTATCCGAAACATCGATATGAGCGCGGCAGAAGCCGTTGAGCTTTTCGTAGATCTCGGTTGCCTTTTCCACAACGCCGGGCTTGTGGCTCGCCACAGGCACAACCACAACCTGCCAGGGCGCCACCGCAGGAGGCAGCACAAGGCCGTTGTCGTCGCCATGAGTCATGATAATGGCGCCGATAATGCGTGTGGAAATACCCCAAGAAGTCTGGAACGGATAGGAAAACTTATTATCCTTATCGGCAAACTGAATATCAAAGGCTTTGGCAAAGCCATCGCCGAAATAGTGGGATGTGCCCGACTGCAGAGCCTTACCATCGTGCATCATAGCCTCAATGGTGTAGGTCTCCTCTGCACCCGCAAAGCGCTCCTTCTCGGTCTTAATTCCCTTGATCACAGGGATCGCAAGATATTTCTCGGCAAACTCTGCATAAACGTTCAGCATCTGAACTGTTTCTGCCTTTGCTTCTTCGGCGGTGGCGTGAATGGTGTGGCCTTCCTGCCAATGGAACTCACGGGAACGAAGGAAGGGCCTTGTAGTCTTTTCCCAGCGCACCACAGAGCACCACTGGTTATAAGGCTTGGGCAGATCGCGATAGGAATGAATTATGTTCTTATAGTGCTCGCAGAAAAGAGTCTCGGATGTGGGGCGCACGCAAAGCCTTTCTTCCAGCTTTTCGTTGCCGCCGTGAGTGACCCAGGCCACCTCGGGAGCAAAACCCTCCACGTGGTCCTTTTCCTTCTGCAGCAGGCTTTCGGGGATAAACATAGGCATAGAAACGTTGCTATGGCCCGTGGCCTTAAACATCTTGTTCATAATAGCCTGGATATTCTCCCAGATAGCATATCCATAGGGGCGGATTATCATGCATCCCCTAACGCTGGAGTAATCGATAAGCTCGGCCTTTTTCACCACGTCGGTGTACCATTGAGCAAAATCTTCCTCCATGGATGTGATTTCTTTAACTAATTTCTCGTTTGCCATTTATTTCACCATCTTATGTTTATTACTAAAGCATTATATTGTATTTACCCCGAATTTTCAAGGGGTTTATGCCCATTAGGGGCAAATAAGTTGCTCTGTTGTGAGCTTCACGCCTTCATCGCCAAGTTCCTTAAGCCGTTTTTTCAACGGCGGAGTTTTCATAATGTCGGAAAGGGGCATAAGCACAAAGGCTCTGCCCCCCATTCGGGGATGCGGCACCGTGAGCTCTGGAGTGGCTTCTTCGTAGCCTTCATAAAGCAACAAATCCAGATCTATCACTCTCGGGCCGTTCTTCTTGGTGCGTATCCTGCCCATACCGGCCTCTATGCCAAGGCAGGCGCCTAATAATGCTTTGGGGGAAAGTTCTGTCTCCACCCTTATCACTGCATTATAAAAATTATCACAGGGTGGGCAGTCCACAGGCTCGGTCTCATATATTCGGGAAACAGCCGTGACCCTTGTGAGCGGAAGCGCCGCCACGGCAAAAGCCGCTCTGTTAAGATTCTCGGTGCGGTTGCCCAGATTTGTGCCCAACGCTATATATGCCTGGCTCATTTTTATCTGCTCCTTGTTATCTCTACTGCCGCGTAATCAAAAACGGCATTCATCGGCGCATCGGGCTTTTTAAGAACCAGCGTGATGCGCTCTATCATAGGAAAGCTATCCAGCAGGGAATCGCAAACCACCTGCGCCGCACGCTCTATAAGATCGTATTTTTCGGCGCAGAAGGCGGCCGAGATCACCTTTCGCATTGCAGAATAGCTTATGGTGTCGTCCACGTTATCGGTGGCACAGGGCTTGGAAAGATCGGCTTGGGCCACGATATCCAACACAAACTTCTGGCCGTTTTCCTTTTCTTCGGGATTCACCCCATGAAAGGCAAAAATCTCAAGGCCTTTTATTATCACCTTATCCAAGCTTTTCATCTCCTGAATCTAATATCGTCTTGAGCGGCAAACTTAGCCGCAAGAGCCACGTTGTGCACCCTTATAATATCTGCTCCGCCGGCTATAGCTATAGAATGCAGCTGAGCCGTGGCTTCGTCGCGCTCATCGGCTTTTTCTATACCGCTAAAATAGCCCACGCACCTTTTGCGGGATGCCGCCATAAGATAGGCGAAACCTTGGGGCTTTATATCGGCAGTGCGCTTTATAATCTCAAGGCATTCTTCGTTGCCCTTGCCAAACCCAATACCGGGATCAAGGCAAATATTTTCCTTCGGCACGCCAAGCTCCATTGCTTCGGCCGCCAAGGCATTGAGCGAGTCTTTAACCGCCTCGGGAGTGCCTGCCCTGCTCATAAGCACCCAGGCAGCAGAATATTCCTTCACCACTTCGGCCATTTCCCTTTCGGCACGGCCGCTCACGTCATTTATCATTATAGCCCCTGCGGCCAGCGCCTTGCGTGCCACTTCGGGGTAGTAGGTATCCACCGAAAACGGTATGCCGTTTTCCTTTAATCCATGCAAAACATCGGCTATCCTTGCCCATTCTTCCTCGGGGCCTATCTCGGTGCTTCCGGGGCGCGTGGATTGCCCGCCCACATCGATTATATCAGCGCCCTGCTTTATCATTTCAAGGGCGGCAGCCACGGCCGCATCGGCGCTGTTATAGTGCCCACCATCCGAAAAAGAATCGGGAGTGATATTAAGAATGCCCATTATATACGTGCGCTTGCCCAGCGGCCAGCAAATATCTCTAAGGTTCAGCATGGGCTTATTTCTGTGTGAGCAGAGCCATAACTTCGCTGCGGGTGCGCATATCCGAGCGCATCACTCCGCGCAGAGCCGAAGTCTGAGTCTTTGCTCCGCTGGCCTTCACACCACGCATTGTCATGCACAGGTGCTCGGCCTCGATTATCACGGCCACGCCGCGAGCTCCCACAGCCTGCTCTATAAAATCGGCTATCTGGCTTGTGAGCCTTTCCTGCACCTGAGGGCGCCTGGCATAGCAATTCACTATTCTTGCCAGCTTAGAAAGCCCGATTATCTTGCCTTCACCCGGAATATATGCGATATGAGCCACACCCACAAAGGGCAACAAATGATGCTCGCACATAGAATAAAGGGGAATGTCACGCACGGTGACCATTTCGTCTTCCCCTTCCTGATTAAAGAGCTTTATATGCTCCTTCGGATCGGAATTAAGGCCGCCGAACACTTCCTCAAACATATTGGCCACCCTTTTAGGTGTCTCCACAAGGCCTTCGCGACTCGGATCTTCGCCGATGGCCTCCAATATATCTCTCACAGCGTTTTCTATCTTCTGCTTGTCCATTTTATGAACACTCCTTGGCCGCCAAAAGCAGGCGGGCATATTATTTTGTTATTATACCACAAAATCCCGCCCTTGCCAATAGTTTTATAAAATAATACCCGCCCCGAATTTCGGGGCGGGGTGTGGATTACCATATCGGTTCTAAATCTTCAACCACTTTCAGTATCTTTGCTCTGAACTCATCATAGTTTTTTATAACATATGTATCGCCCGAGCGCCCTGCATATGACCCTATCACCGTGGCTGAGCCATCCTCATATATCGGAAGGCCATAGTCTTCGCCGGCTATAGACACACTAAATCCGGACTGCCTTTCAAGTTCCGCTTTACGTATCGGCGGTGTAGTTGCTTCCAATTCCATAGCGGAAATTGCAGCAATCGCCTCGTCAATATCTGTTTCATCAATTTCATACGTATGAACATCTGTGCCATCGTGATAATAATACCTTATATATTCTATATCTTCGGCAGAAGTTATTTTTTCAATGACCTTTTGTGTGACGTCTATCGTAGCAGGCAGTTGCGACGATGGATTACTAACGGGTTCTTCCTTACAGCCCACCAACGAAAACGCCAGAACGATTGAGAGAAAAGCCGACAAAACAACGAATAATTTACTGCGTTTAACTGCTTTTTTCATTAGACTTAGCCACCTTTCTTTAGTATGGCACCTGCGGTGCCATAAGCATTTTATCATATTGAGGGGCGAAAAGTCAAGAAAGCAAAAGCAGAACACCCCACAGTGTTCTGCTTAAAGCAAAATATATAGCAACGCCATCAGAAGCAAGCGGTCGCAATCCTCCCCCGATAGAAGAAACAAAAGCCCCAGAATAAGTATGTGATCGGAATCCATTCTGCCCCCAAGCCCCAAAGATTCCAATATATCCATGGGCAGCATTCCGCCCCTTGGTGCTCGGTAACCTTCGGCCACTCTTGGCGGAGGTGCTTTAGGCTGCGCCTTGCACTTTGGCAAGGGCGGCGGCTCGGGCGCATATCTTCGATTTTGTTGCGGCATAAAATCACCTTTTCGCAAATTATAAAAGCCCTTTATCCGAAATTAGGGGCAGCAACGATGCTATTCGAAGCAGTTTCACAGCCCTATCCACCCTATCCTGACGCTTGGCGCTTAAATGGGGCTTTAAGGCTATCAGCAGACGTGTGCGATCATCCTGCGCATCGCTGGAAAGCAGTCGGCCTATCTGCATGATCGTGCCCATATCTCCCAAGTCGCCAAAAGCCGCCGAAAGATCGGGGGTCTCCTTTTTCTCCGCCCCACCGAAAAGGCTTTCGGCCATCTTCTTCATTCGTTCCAGCTCTTCGGGATCTTCCAGCAATCGGGATATCCCTGCGCTGAGTTCATCCATATTTTCCATCTATTTGTTCCCCTTCAAAAACATCTTCATTATCTCCTGTGCCTTAGGGCTCTTAAGCAACCGCTCGGCCGCTTCCCTATCGGCTATCACGGATTTTATTTGTGCGGCGGTATCGGCATCCAGCGAAGCCAACACCTTGTTCATCTCTCCGTTTTCCACGG
>JAZRGE010000061.1:0-4936 GCA_045644025.1 Acutalibacteraceae bacterium
AGACCGCTTGGCCACCGACTTAGACTCGCAAGATTAAATTTGAGATCGTGAAAAAGGGATTAAAGCTGATCCTTCCCGGCAATATGGCCGAACGATACGCCAAGCCAAAAGAAAAAGTGATGGCATAAATAAAAACTCCGAAGCAATGGCTTCGGAGTTTTGTTTATTATAGCTTTTCGTATTTCACAATTAAGCTTCCGCGGGGGATGGGAATGCTGAGCTCTATTCCCGCCATAAGCGCCCGACCGCTGTGTTCGGCGCAGGTGCGGTTGAAATCGTCGTCGATAAAAGTGAGCTTATAATCGGAGCTTTCATCCAAAGCCTTAAATGCAATGGTTTCCTTTTCCTTAAAGCATTGCTCGGGGCGGAAGGCATAAAGAGCACCCTTATCTTCCAGCACAAGCTGATAAGCGGCCCACACATGCTCGCCCAGCGTTGCCTTGGTGAGCGGGTAGAAATCGCCGTCCCAGTATTCGCTCATTTCCTTAACTTCAGCGATAATCTTCTTGGCGGATTCCCAATCGAAATCGGGGTTGTAAGCATTGAAACTGCAGTTCACACCATGACTGGCTGTGGAGCGTATGTCGTAGGCTTTTTCCGACCAACTTCCACCGCCGTGATAGGGAATATATTCGCAGAATCCCAGAAGCTGATTATGGTTCCAGGAAGTTCTGCGGCGCTGATCGTGAGGATAGGCATATTGATAGAAACAGTTGGTATCGCTTCGCCAGGGGAATGCGGCGCGTCGCAGGGTTTCAATGTCTATTCTTCGGCCACCGCCTGCGGTGTTATCTATCCAGATATTGGGGAAACGCTCTAAAAGATGATCCCAGAAGAGATAAAGACCGTTTATGTGCTTGATCTCGGTGATGCCTGTGCGGCAATCTTCATCGTAGGCACGCCAATAGGCCAAGGGATCCATATTAAAATCCTGGCGGAAGATATCCAGCTTAAATTCCTCAACAAGACCAAAAACCAGATTTTCCATATATTCACGGGCTTCGTCGTTGCCAAGATTCACCAGTTTCACGGGGTTTCTATCGCCCAGGCTTAAAAGGTATTCTTTTTTCTCGGCCATTTCGGTGCCATCAAGCACGCGTTCAAATTCAAACCAAGCCATAAACTGCTGGCCGTGAGCACGAGCATAATCGCTTAAAGGGCCAAGTCCGTTGGGAAAACCGGGGCCGGGCGTGAAGTTGCCGACGCCGCTGGGGAAAGCATCCTTAAACCAATATGCATCGATCCAGCAGGTGTGCACACCAAGCTTTTCGCCCATATCTATCTGCTCTCGCACGCCTTTTTCGGAAAGGAAATATTCGATCCATTCGTAGCCCTTGTTGCGGTTGTTGCGATTGTTGGCCCATATATCAAAATACATGAGCGAAACCGGCATTTTGAATTTATCGCCCAAGCGTTTCTTGGGGGAATATTCATCTCTGAGGATGGCCTTGAAGCGGCGGCGTGTGGCGGCAACGTCGGCATCGCCCTCCACAAGCAAGGCCGAAGCCAAGCGTACTTCTTCACCGGGGTTGAGATAAAAATTGCAATCCACATGGCCTATTTGCAGATTATAGGTGTTGTCGCCGAAGAAGACGTCGGCCGACCATTGGCCTGTCCAGCCCACACCGCACACAACCGATTTATCGCCACAGGTGAGATCGAAGAAGGGGAAGGCGTAGCGGTCGGATGAACAGCCGTCTTTTGGCTCGGAATGGTGGCCGCCGCCCAAAATCTTATCGATGGGCATAAAAGCTTTTTCGCTGTTCCAATCGCCTTCCAAACTGTGATAGTAAACTTCGCCGTCTCTCGGGTAGGTCATATCTATCACGCGGGCATTGTATATTTGCTTGCATTTTTCGTTGCTTGTGTTTTTGATCCTTAAAAGAGCGTAGGTGGCATTATCGCCGTAGCGCTCGGTGGTGATGGTGGCAATTACACCGTCGCCCAGCTCGTTAACGCCTTCGTTCAGCATTATTTTTTGCCAGTTGTAGTAAACGCTTCCTTGAATTTTCATAAAAAAACTCCTTTGTGTTTATAAAAATAGACAGGTGCCTAAAAAGCACAGCGTGATTCCACAGATGCTTGTGCGGGATGTTTTTTTCTTAAAGAAGATTCGGTCTATAATGGCGGAAACGATTATAAGCCCGCCCGAAACGATGGGATAAAGCACAGTGGCAGGCAATGTTTTGGCGGCCACAAACTGAAGCATAGACGATGGCACAAACATAGCTGCTGCCCCAAGGCAGATAACACAGCCCAGAGCCGAGGGCAGAACCTTTTGCTCACCACGCTCGGCCTTCAAAAAGGGGATGACCATAGCGCAAAGAGCAAGCTTGCCAAGGCTTGTCCAGAAAGTGAAATCGGGGGAAGAAACAGTGGCATAAACTGTTTCTATCTGGTGGGTTTTGGAGATTATGCTGCACATACCGTTTATTAGAAATACGGCTATGCCTATAAGTATATTCTTTGTGCTGCCTTTGGCTTTTCTTAGGTTGGCCAGGATTATTCCGCCCAGAATAAGCAAAAGCCCTGCAACGTTAAATACGACGCATTTTTCGCCGAGAAAGCTCACGCCGTAGATGCAGGGTAATGCCATTCCGCCCATCATAAGAAAGATGGTGAACAATGTTATTCCCGAGTTTTTCATCAGCACAAAGCCCAAAAGAGTATAGGCGGTGGTGCACACAGCCATCAGCAACGCGCAAATAAAAGAGAAAATGGTGAATTGGGGCAAGGCTTGGCTGAATATAAGTGCAAAGGCCAAGCAAAGCGCTGCTCCGAAGCCGCCCAGCAGGGCATTGAAGATAAGTGTGGAGCGATAGGCCGTGCCGATTTTTAGCTGAAACAGCCGCTGAAAGGCAAATTGGCCGCCAAGCAGCAGAACGGATATAATTATTAATATGTAATCAAGGGGCATAATTTCATCTCCCAGCTAAATTGTATAACAAAAAAATCATATTTATATCTTTATTTTCTCTGAAAATATGTTATAATCACCAAAAGAGGTGGAGTTTCATGGAAAAAACACTGAGATTCAATGAGTTGCCCGAGTTTAATCTTATAATAAAGCACGCCACAATAGATGGCCACGCCAAAGCAAATGTGCATTACCCCCATGTGCACAACTTTTGCGAAATATATATAAATATTTCGGGCGATGTTTCGTTTGTAGTGGAGAATAAGCTCTATCCAATATCTACGGGGAGCGTGCTCATTACCAAACCAAATGAATTTCATCATTGCGTCTACAATAATATGAATATGCTCCACGAACATTATTGCCTGTGGGTTCCTATGCCCGAATCGAGCGGTATAATGGAAAGATTTTTCTGCCGCAAAAATGGAGAAGATAATCTTGTGATATTTAACCCTATTGAATTCGATAAGGTGAAGAGACTTTGCAACAAGTTGATAGAGGGCGGCAGCAACCTGGATAGGTGGCTGAATTTTATTGAGCTTATCCATAAGATTTCGGCCGAAGCCAACACCGACAACACCGATTACACCCAGATGCCCAGGGATGTGGCCAAGGGAATAGAGTTTATCTATAAGAATTATTCCAATTCGATCACAGTGGTGGATATTGCTGCCTGTTGTAATGTTTCGGTGAACACTCTGGAACGGCACTTTAAGGAATATGTGAAGATGACGCCCTACGGATTCTTGAAATTCAAAAGGATGGCTGTGGCGGTAGAACGTCTGCAGAAGGGCAGCTCGGTGCAGGAGGCGGCCTATTCCGCAGGATTTGCCGATTGCTCCAAGTTTATTACTGAATTTAAGAAAATCTATAAAAAAACGCCCCATAAATTCAAGCAACAGCAATAAAACGCGGTGTCACCAAAAGCTATACCGCCGAGTATAATAAACCAAAGAGCAAAAGGCGGTGAATATGGTGTATCACAGAAAAAGCAGAAGCGGCGGAAGGAGCAGTTGCGCCATCGCGTTCAGCGCAGGGCTTTTGGCGGCCAGTTGCTGTTCGGCCAAGGCGCTTATAGTGCTGCTGGCTGTGGCTGTCATCATATTGGGCTGCCTCAAATAAAAATTTGGAGGTTTTTGCTTTGAAGGTTGTTGTTGTGAAGAGCCCAAAGGTTTTGCGCGGTATATTAAAGCTTGTGTTTAAGATAAAAAAGGCTGAAGAATAGGGAAGAGGCGATGCAAAAGCATCGCCTCTTCTTTTGCTAAATTTTGGCGAAAAGAATATAAATTTCCTTAAATAATTTGCACTCGCTCTCACAAAATAATATTGCAAGCGCAAGGATTTGTTTGAAAATTAAGGAGTGAAAATAAAATGGCTAAGAATGTAGTACCCGAAGCAAAAGACGCTCTCAATCGTTTTAAGATGGAGGCTGCCAACGAGGTAGGTGTTAACCTCAAGCAGGGTTACAACGGTGATCTTACTTCCAAGCAGGCCGGTTCTATCGGCGGTCAGATGGTTAAGAAGATGATCGAATCCTATGAAAACAGCATGAAGTAAATTCCCCATTGGAAAAGCACCAAGGCGAATGCCTTGGTGCTTTTAATTTTAGGGCAACAAAACAACTGTTGCGGCATATTATATAGAGATGATATTGGGCATTATCCCTGCCGCGGAAATATCTATCACGGCGTAGCTGGCGGGGGAACCGCTCACCGCGCCCGGGTTTACATAATACACGCCGTTTTCGTACTCCTCTTTGGCGGTGTGGGTGTGTCCATAGAGCACAAGGCTTGCGCTCTTTGCGGTGGCTTCGGATTTCAGACGAGCAAGGCTCCACTTCACGTTAAAGGGGTGGCCGTGGGTGAAAAGTATTGTGCGGCCTTCTATCTGTGCTACGGAAGTGGCAGGGGCAAAGGAAGAAAAATCGCAGTTGCCTGCCACCATATAAAATTTCTTTTCGGGGAAAAAGCAGGAGATATCCTCCATGTGATCAATGCCATCTCCTAAAAAGAAGACGTG
>JAZRGE010000062.1:0-21417 GCA_045644025.1 Acutalibacteraceae bacterium
GAGAAGGGGAAAGACCCCAAAAATTATTTTTTTCACAAAAAAGCCCCCCGACCTGCAAAGGCCGGGGGTTTTTGTATATTTATTTAGTTTTCGGCAATGCTAATGCAAAGGAGTTGAGATAAATGAATCAAAGAAAGGTAATGACTCTTATCTATCTTTTTGTGTGCATCACAGCCATTTGCAGTGTGCTCACGGTTTGGCTTGGCACCGATGTTTCGGCACTTTCTAAAATGGGCTCCAGGGGCTCGGAGGTGCGCCAGATCCAAACAAGGCTAAAGAACTGGGGATATTATAACGGCTCGGTAGATGGTATTTACGGCACCAAGACAAGGGATGCAGTGAAATATTTTCAGCGCAAGAACGGTCTCACTCAGGATGGTATAGCAGGCCCTGCTACTCTTGCAAAAATGGGCATAAGCAGCAGCTCGGGTGCAGGCGGGTATTCTTCTTCCGATTATAATTTGCTTGCAAGGCTTATTTCTGCCGAAGCCAGAGGCGAACCCTATAGTGGGCAGGTGGCCGTGGGAGCAGTGGTGCTTAACCGAGTGGAGCATCCGTCTTTTCCCGATAGCATTTCGGGTGTAATATATCAAAACGGCGCCTTCACCTGCCTTACCGACGGACAATTCTACAAGCCGGTGGCCGAAAGCGCCTATAGTGCCGCCAGGGATGCGCTGAACGGATCGGATCCCAGCGGCGGAGCAATATATTATTTTAATCCTGCCACAGCAACAAGCAAGTGGATATGGAGCAGGCCTCATATCACCACTATCGGAAAGCACAGATTCTGCTCTTAATTTTGCCTGCGGATGTGCTTTCTGCAGATGAGAGCGATGATTCCCAATGCAATAAATATTCCTATGGCCGCACCAATTGTGTCGATAATCACGTCGTCCAGATTGCCGGATCTGTTGGGCACGTAATGCTGATGAATTTCATCGCTCACGGCATAGGCCACGCTTAAAAGGGAAGAAAAAGCACAGCGTGCCCAATGAGACCAAAGATGAGTGAGCGTGGCACAGCCGATGCAAAAGCCCAGCAATGCGTATGCTCCGATATGAGCGCCCTTGCGCACGTATATCTGCAGGGAATCTACCAGCTCCTTCTGCCTGTCCTCATTCATTTGATGATATTCGGGCACAAAGGAATCGATAGGTGTTTCTATTATATCGGCACTTATTTGCTTGGAAACTTCGCCCGGCTGGGCGGAGAAGCAGAATATGGTGAGCATAATTGCAATGGAGAGCAACCAGAAAATGCTTCTAATTGTGAGGCGTTTTTTTGAAATACTCAATGTAGATACCTCTTATATAAGTTGTATGATTCCTGCCAGGCTGCCTCGTTGGCCGTTGGTGGCTCGGTGGGAATGGAACATATCGTTCTGGCAGCAGGTGCATATATCGCTCACGGTGATATTTTCGTCCTTAAGTCCGGCTTTTTCGAGTATCATCTTATTCACAGCCTTAAGATCCAGCATATATTTTCCGTTGCCCTTATCGGTGCAGGCGGTTTCAAGAGCTATTCCCTTAATGGCTCTCATAGGATTCATCACAGGGTCATCCACCTCAAAGCAACATCTTCCAATGGAAGGGGCGATTCCTGCCAAAACATTTTTAGGATCGCAGCCGAAAACCTGCTCCATTTTTTGCACGGTTTTCAGCACGATCTCTGCGGCGGTGCCGCGCCAGCCTGCGTGAGCCATACCGATGGCCTTTTTCACAGGATCCAAAAAGAAGATGGGTACGCAATCGGCATAATGGGTGCAAAGGGGCACGCCGGGCACGTTGGTGATTATGGCATCGATATCATCGTAATCTCTAGCCTTAATAATGCCCTTGCCGCAGTCGGCTTCGGTTACCACCTTCACTATATCCTTATGGGTCTGGCGCGAAAAAACAAGGCGCTTATAATCTATGCCTGCACTTTCGCAGAAGATGCGGTAGTTTTCCAGCACGTTGTCGTGAATGTCTCCTAGGGAGAAACTAAGGTTCATAGATTCATAAATGCCGCTGCTCACTCCGCCCAATCGGGTGGAAAAGGCGTGGCGCACAAGCCCCGTGGCATCAAAAGACGGGAAGGATACGGTGGTACAGCCTCCCGCGGTGTTTACGTTCATTACGTTAGTTTTTATCATAATGGCCTCCCAAAAGAGCAAAGACGACTTCCTTGGCAAGCAACAGACCCATTGCACCCGTGGCAAAGGCCAGGGAGCCCAGCTCGCCGTTGGAGGAAGGGACGGGTATTTCGGTGGAATAGACTACTTTTACATCCCTAACACCTGCATTGCGGAGCTCTCTGCGCACAACTCGGCACAAGGGGCAGGTGGAAGTCTTGGCTATATCGGCCACTCTAAAGGCGGTGGGGTCGGTGCGGTTGGCGGCACCCATAGCACAAATTATAGGCACACCGAATTCCTTGCATTCCTTTATGAGAGTGATCTTGGCAGTAACGTTATCAATAGCATCAACTACATAATCGCAGCCTTCTATCAGTGCACCGCCGCTGTTTTCCAGATAGAAGACAGCGCAGGTCTCCACCTTGGCTTTAGGATTGATAGCCAAAATGCGCTGCTTCATAGCCTCGGTTTTAAGCGTGCCGATGTTCTCGGTGGTGGCTATAAGCTGCCTATTGATGTTGCTTTCTTCCACAACGTCCTTATCTATAAGCACAAAAGAGCCCACACCCGTGCGGGCCAGCGCTTCGGCCACGTAGGAGCCCACACCCCCAAGGCCAAAGACAGCCACCTTAGAGGAGTTGAGTTTTTTAACAGCGGCCTTGCCGAGCACGCCGCTTGTGCGAATAAAAAGTTCGTTGCTCATTTATTGTTACCATCCAGAGAAAGAGATTTATCTTGGCTCACGTTAAACTCAGAGCCATCGGTGGAAATGTGTATGGTGCCCATAGTGTCGGTGCGGTAGGTAGCCACCCCGAAATCGGTGTAGGCTTGCATTGTCTCATCATGGGGGTGCCCATATTTATTGCCCTCGCCGCAGGATATCACGGCATATTTGGCTTTCAGCAGGCTAAGGAATTCTTCGCAACTGCTGGTGCTGCTACCGTGATGCCCAACCTTTATCACCTGTGCGGCAACGCTGTAGCCATTTTCCATAATTTCCTTTTCCATATCGGCTTCGGCATCGCCCGTGAAGATGAATTTTGCATCCTTGTAGGTAAGTTTAAGAACCACAGAGTAGTTGTTGAGATCGCCGATATCGGAGCGGGAGGGGGAGAGACATTGAAGAGTGTAATCCTCGCCGTTAAGCACGATATCGCCTGCTGCGGCAGGGGAGACGATGCAATTTTCTTCTATCACGGCATCCAGGAAATATTCGTAGGTTTTGGTGGTTGGGGTATCCTTTTCGGAAATATTGGGCATATATATTCTTTTCACATCCACGGCGGCCAACACATCGTCTAAACCGCCTATGTGGTCTTCGTGGGGGTGGGTGGCAACCATAAGATCCAAGGTCCTTATGCCGCGCTTTTTAAGGTAATCGGCTATCAGTTCACCATCGGCTACGTTGCCGCCGTCTATTAGTATATATTTGCCGTCGGGCAGCTCTATGAGAGAACTGTCGCCTTGGCCCACATCGAGAAAGCTCACTGTGAGCACTTCTGCTTCGGCATTGAAACCTGTAGCAGGCTTTTTATATCCCGGCAATAAAGCACAGCCTGCAAGTAGCAGGGCTATGCCAATACACAAGCAGGCTGGTGTGAAAATCCTTTTTAATTTGAAAATTGAAGAATTTTTCATAGTTTTAATTCTCGTTATGTTTGAAGGTGGGCACAAGATCGGCCAAGGTGGCGATAAGATCGGCTTTATCTTCGCCGCAATTAATAGCACAAAGCTTCAGGCGGGAAAGTTTGTTGATAAAATCTTCTGCCTCGATGGGGATCTGATTGCCAATGAATATCTTATTGTTCTGGGTGGCTTTAAGCCCTTCTTCCGACATAAGCAGCTCTTCATACATCTTTTCACCCGGGCGAAGGCCGGTGAACTTAATGGGCATTTCGGTGTAGGGCTCGTAGCCATACATACGGATAAGGTTTTCGGCCAAGGTGGTGATCTTCACGGGATCACCCATATCCAGCACGTATATTTCGCCGCCATCGGCGATGGCACCTGCGGTGAGCACAAGACTTACCGCCTCGGAAATAGTCATAAAATAGCGAATTATCTCGGGGTGTGTTACAGTCACGGGGCCGCCGGCCTCAATCTGCCTGCGGAAAAGAGGAATGACCGAGCCGTTGGAGCCCAGTACGTTGCCAAAACGAACGGCGGCAAACTTAGTCTCGCTTTCCTGCTGAGCCATGTATTGCATCACCATTTCGCAGCAACGCTTGGTGGCACCCATCACATTGGTGGGATTTACAGCCTTATCTGTGGAGATAAGCACCATTTTCTGCACTTTGTAGAAATCGGCAAGGGTGGCAACGTTGAATGTACCGAAAATATTGTTCTTCACAGCCTCCTCAGGGCTTACTTCCATAAGGGGAACGTGTTTGTGGGCGGCGGCGTGGAATATCACGTCGGGCCTGTGTTTGCCTATAATGGCATCCATTCTGGAATAATCTCTAACCGAAGCAATCTCTACCACCATATCGCGGAAATCGGTGTTGAGCAATATTTCCTGCTGAAGCTCATAAGCGGTGTTTTCATAGATGTCCACGATTATAAGCTGCTTGGGGCGAGCGGCCACAATCTGGCGGCACAACTCGGAACCAATGGAGCCGCCACCACCCGTGACCATACAAATCTTGCCGTTTATGAAGTTTGTCACGGTATCGTCCACAAGGTCTACAGATCCGCGCTCCAAAAGCTGCTTTGTGTCGATGGACGTTACTTGATGGAGCATCTTATTGTCCATCGCAATGTCGCTAAGTTTGGGGAGCACTCTTACGTCACAACCTGTGCGGCTGCAGATGTTGAGAATCTCCTTGCGGCGCTCATCGGGGCAGGAAGGAATAGCAAAGATGATCTCATCTATCTTGAATTTTTCGCAAAGATCGGGAACGAGCATTATGGGGCCGTAAATTCTCACGCCGCGGAAGCTGCGGGAGATCTTGTTGGGGTCGTCGTCTACAATGCACACAGGATCTATGCTCTTATCTTCCTGAATCTCGTTAAGAAGCACCTTGCAGGAATATCCTGCACCGATAATCATAACCTTTTTGCTGTCTGCGCTTTTTTGGTTGTGGCTTGCAGAGCGGGCCTGGAAATAGATTATGTAGAGAATTCTTCCAACACAAAGGATTAGAGAGGAAATAAGGAAGGTAATGGTGAGAAAATAGATGTTGTTCCAGCTTATACCTATCGTATTGGCAGTGAAAAAGAAGATGCGAATACCGATGGCTGTGGTGGCCGCACCAAAGGCAACGCCGCCGATGCATCGAATAAGATCCCGCATAGTGGCAAAGCGCCACACAACTTGATAGTTGCGGCATAGTATCATTCCGATAAGGCTTAAGCCGGAAAAGGCTGCAATCAAAGGCAGACTATCCACTATGAGAGCAGAATAATCGGCATCCAGCCCCAGAATAAGGAACTGAATGAAAATCTTCACAATTATGGAACTTAAGAAAACCACAAAGAAATCTGCTGCTGCGAGTACAAATCTTCGGGATTGATTAAGTATAGACATATACTTTCGCTCCGTTCTGTTTATTTTCCTTTGGCTGTGTTTATTGCCTCCGAGAGCATATCCGCGGAAGCTTCAATTTTTGCGAGTGCTTTAGGGTAGAGCATTCTAATGTGCCCCAGCGCCTTGCGAAACATTGGATCGCCTTCGGGGGAGTGAAGATCACTTCCCAAAAATGAGATGAGATTTTTCTTAGCCAGGTGAGCGGCGTATTTTTTGAGCCGTTTATCGAAGAAGGAATAGGCGTTCACCTGAGCTAAGGCATTGCCTGCTTCAACAAAGGCTACGGCCTTTTTGAAGCCCTTAAATATGCCGAATCTTTCCAGATGGGCAAAGATGGGGGTGAGACCGTAGTTGATGCTGAAATTAAGAATATCATCCAGCGTGGTATCGCTCACACCGCCATAGGGAAGTTCTATAAGGATGTAGTCGGTGCCCTCTATGCGAAGCTTGGCAAGATCTGCAAAATCTGCCATGCCGCGGTAGTAATAAAGCTCGCATCCCAGATGAATAGCGGGGAGCTCTTTGCCTTGTGCTTCGGCTGCGAGAGCGGAAAAAGATGAACTCCTTTTGGCAAGGAAACTATCCAGGGAGCTTCTGCTGGGATAAAAATGAGGGGTCGCTAAAATGTTATCGACCCCTTCATCCTTCAATATTTGCAGCATCTTTGCAGATTCGGCGATGCTTCGTGCACCGTCATCAATATTGGGGATAAGGTGCGAATGAATATCAAAGTTCACAAGAACTCACGCTCCTTAATAATAACCGTAACTCTTGTAACCTTTTTTGTTGTTGTAGTAGTATTTCTTTTTGTAGTTGCTTTCGGAACCGTTCATAATAGCGCCAAGCAGGTGGATTCCGGCAAGTTCGATAGCTGAAAGTGCTCTTTTAAGCTGATCGTGAGTGGTGGCGTGATCCTTAACAACCATTACCAGGCCGTCTGTTCTGGGAGCAATTACCAAAGTGTCCGTTACCACGTTGATGGGCGGAGAATCGATGATGATGTACTCGTAGTACTGTTTAAGAATCTCCAAAAGACTTCCCAGGTTGTCACTGCCCAGAAGTTCGGAAGGGTTGGGGGGAGTGGGACCTGCGGTGAGAACGTCCAGGCAGGGGTTGATGTTTGTCACTGTTTCGCTCACATCGCTGAAGCCGACCAACACCGAGGAAAGACCTTTAGTATTGGAAACGCGAAGCTTTTTGTGGAGCGAAGGCTTGCGAAGATCGCAATCTATCACCAGCGTTTTATGGCCGAGCTGAGAAAAGGCGATGGCCACGTTCACAGAAGTTGTGGATTTACCTTCGCTGGGCATAGCACTGGAGAAAACAATGCACTTGTTGCCCTTCTGAGGAAGCATAAACATAAGATTTGTACGGATTGTCTTATATGCTTCTACTACAGCAAAAGGAACGGATTTGCTCTGTGTGAGCTGAGTCTGCGATTCGAAATCGGTAAGCTCTTTGGCAACGTTATCGATGCCGGGGGCGATGCTATCGCCGGGCAGTGCGGTGTTATTTTTTTTGTTCAAAGCCTAAAACCCCTTTCTTGGAAGGTATATCAAAAACAGGGATGATACCCAAAATGGGAACATCGTAGTTGGTAACGAAGTCTTCCTCGCTGCGGATGCGCTGATCCAGCACGGAGATAAGAATTATTGCGGCGCAAACAAGCACGGCCACAATGAGAGCAACTTTAAGGCCATCAGAAAGTGCTCCGCTGCTGAGCGTGGAGACTCTCGGGTTGTCCAGCATGCTGGCAACGTTATCCGCGCCAAGCATTTCGCTCAGGAAACCGGGGGCGATTTCCAGATACGCCGCTACAACGATCTTGGCCAGTTCCTTATCGGTGCTTACCGAGCGAACGTCGATAACCGTTGTGTCCTCTCTGTCGGAGAAGGAGATTATATCTTTCACGTCTTCGTAGGTCACTTTGCTGTACTTCGGGTTATCCCAGGCTACCTTTGTGGCAACCTCATCGGCCAACCTTTCGGATCTGAGAAGCTCCAGATAGGTGGGAACAAGGCTTACACTGGCGGTAAGGTCGGAAGCGTTGACCTTATTATCGCTGTTGCCTGCGATCTGCTGGGATATATAGGCACCGTTGTTGGTGAAGATTGTGGCCGATGCGGCATACTCCTGAACATAGGTGAGCGATGTGAACAGGAACATTGCGGCGCCGCAAATTGCAGCCAAACCGCCGATGATCCACCAGCGCTTACGCAGGAGACTGAATACATCTACAATAGACATTTCTCTCATCGAACTGACCATCCTTTTCTACTAATATAAACATTCAATTTATTATATCCTTTCGGCTGAGAAAAGTCAACGATTTTAGCCCATTTAAGAAACAAAATCTTCCAGTAGATCATCTATAAGAGAAAGGGAACCGCTGCTGCGTGAAAGGGCGGCAATAAAGAATTCCACGTCGGAACGTTTGGTGGATAAATGCCGCACGGTGATGGTGCGATCTTTATCTGTGTAGGATATGCCGTAGCTGGCAATTTCACGGCCGTTTTCATCCAAGATAGTGTTCTTTATTAAGATGATTTCATAGTTGCGATTCATGCCAATCCCTCCCAAATATTGTGAATATTATTCACAATATAATTAATATAAGACAAAATGTCAAGTTTGTCAACAAAGAAAATGTGAAAAAAAACCACATTTTGCCCTAAAAAAGGCAAAATGTGGTCGAAATTCAAAGATTTGTGGGTTGAAATAGATGTGTGGACGCCAATAAAATGAAATGGGTGATAAAAATGAAAAAATTCATTAAACTTTTTTATGCCGCTCCCGAAGGATTCTTAAAATCACTGCTCTTGGGTTGCGAGATGTTCGTGCTTTTGGCTGTGGTGGCTATAGTGTTCCGAATGATGCCTTACGGAACGCTCGGATTAGGGGACACGCTTGAACTTTCCGAAGCGGTGGGCTCGGCAGCGGTGCGGTGCCTTGCGATATCCGTTATGGTAGGTTCGGCGGTGGGAATAGTATCCGCTGCAAAACCTGATTAGCTACATATCCCTCTCGGGGGTTACGTAAAGAGTTTTTTGATCGGTGTAGAAGACCATTCCGGGTTTGCCGCCCGCTTGCTTCTTCACTCTCTTCACGAGGGTGTAGTCCACAGCCACCGAGGAGGAAAGGGCAGTTTTGGCGGTGTTTGCTGCTGTGAGCTTTGCGGCATAAAGCAGGGTAGATTTGGGGATCTCTCTGCCTCCTGAGAACACGATTGTGTGGGCGCCGGGAAAATCCTTCACGTGAAACCACATATCTTGTTTGGAGGCGGTCTTGAAGGTGAGGGCTTCGTTTTGAATATTGTTTCTGCCCACCAGTATCTTAAATCCGTCGGGAGATGTATATTCCTTAGGTTTGCCAACGGGGGCATTTTTGCGGCCCTTAGAGGCGCGGCGTATGTAGCCCGTGGCTTCCAGTTCGGCTTTGATCTCGCCAAGATCAGCGGCGGATTCGGCGCGAAGCAGGGCATCGCCTACCGATTCAATATATTCCAGTTCGGCAAGTCCCGAGTCTATAAGCTGGCCGAGAAGCTTTTCTGCGTTGCAAAGCTTTTTATAATCCTTAAAGAAAAGGGAGGCGTTGGCCGTTGGGCTAAGGTCTTCCTTTATGTTTATTGTGATTTCCCGAAGTTCGGGATCATAATAATTCTGCACGCGCACAGATTTTGCGCCGGGTTGCACCAGATGAAGATTGGCTTTAAGCAGTTCGCCCTTTATTCGTAGGTCTTCCTTAGCGGCACATTTTGCCAGATCCTGCCTGCGGTAGTCCAGTTTGCGAAGGGCTCTGCCCTTGGCGGCAGAAAGCAATTTTGAGAGCTGCTGAGCCTGCTGGGCTATCCTTGCTTTGGCATCTCTTTTTGAATAGACGGTGTCTAAAAGAACGGAAAAGGAATTAAATTTGCGATTTTCGGCGCTGTTGCCGTATTGCTTTAATTCCATATAGGAAAATTCCACGATTTCTCCGCCTACGTAAGCAGCACAGGCCAAAGGGGTGCTGAGAGCAGATTTAAGGCTCTCGGCGGCACGCAGGGGGCTGCTATTAAGAGCCAACTCGCGGCTTATGGCAGGGGAAAGGCCTTGGACCGACGAAAGATAGGTTTTATCGGTGATATCTTTGCCGCCCACAGCTTTTGCTATTTCTTCGGCAGAACAAATCAACGGATTCAGTTTGTTTTGTTTTTCGGGTGGGCAATAGGTGGAACCGGGCTGGATCATTCTGCCGCCCTTTTCCAGGTCGGATCTGCGCACGGCATCGATTATACGTCCGCTTTCTTCGACCAGAATGATATTGGATTGGCCGCCCATCATTTCGATAATAAGGCGTGGGTGAGTGACGTCACCCATTTCGTTAATGCCCTCGAATTCAAGGAAAGCCACTCTGTCCAGTTCAAGCTGGGAGATAGAGATAAGCCTTGCACCGATAAGATGCTTTCTCAGCAGCATGCAGAGCATGGGCGGCTGGGCGGGATTCTCGATGGATTGTGTGGTGAAGTGGAGCCTGGCGGAAGAGGAATTGGCCGAAAGGAAAAGCCTGCCGCTGAACTCCTTTGAGCGCAAAGCAAGAACCAACTCATCCTTGGATGGCTGGTACACTTTATCCACCTTGCAACCGATGGCAATATTCAGTTCGCCCAAAAGGCAATGGAGAAATCCACCGTCAAGTCCCATATAGGTCTCCTTTATTTAAGGCAGCCTTCAATATATTCAGCGGCCGCCGTGAGTTCGCAAAAAAGTCCGTCTTGGCGCCTATCTTCGGGTATCATTTCGGCGCGACGGCGCAAAAGGTCGGCTGTGTAGGCAAGGTATGCCTTATCATCAGCGATGTTGCTCTGGCCCAAAAGCCCCGCATAGGCAAAGAAATCGGGATAGTCACCGCTGTAGCTCGATGTCTCGGCCACTATCACCGTGTAGTGCCTGCCGGCATCCATTCCTGCTGATTCGGCCAATGGAGTGAAGTGCTGGGCGGCCAGATATTCCCTAAGCCTCTCGCTTCGGCTCATGGGCTGAAGAATAAGCTTGTAGCTTCCGCTTCTCAGCCAAGGAGCGGCGGCAAGAATATCGGCGATAAGCTCGCCGCCCATGCCTGCGATCACAATTGTATCTACTTCATTAGGGCTAATGCAGGCAAGGCCGTTGCCCAGGCGCAGCTCTATGGCATCGCTCAGGCCAACAGCATCTATATTTTCGGCTGCCTTCATAAGCGGCTTCTTATTAATATCGGTGGCTATGGCGCTATCGGCCAGGCCGCAACGCACCAAGTGAATAGGGAGCACAGCGTGATCTGTGCCGATATCGGCCACCTTGCTGCCCGATGGAATATAACGGGCAATATCCAGCAATCTTTTTCCCAGGCGCGGCATATTATTTACTGAAATGAGCCTGCAGATTAGCCACAAGCTTATCGCAATCGGCATCGTGTGCGGCACAGGCGGCCTCTATGGACTCACTTCGGGCACGGGGGCATCCAAGGCAGTGCATACCTATCTCCAAAAAGTATTTTGCGGCGCTCTGATCTGCATCAAGAACATCGCCGATAATGCTGTTTTTATCAATTGTCATTTTAAGCAACTCCTTGCATATTTATATATATATTATATTTCCCCGCGCTTGCCATTTCAAGCCCCAAATGCTTCAAAAAACTATTGACAAAGGAAATGTTTATGGTATAATTTCTTTTGCAGTTTATTGCACGGGCCATTAGCTCAGTTGGTTAGAGCAACCGGCTCATAACCGGTCGGTCCGGGGTTCGAGTCCCTGATGGCCCACCACCGGATGATATAGCTGTCATCCGCCTATAGGGGTATAATGTAATGGTAACATTCCGGTCTCCAAAACCGTCCTTGAGGGTTCGAGTCCTTCTACCCCTGCCAAAAGAAAATCCGTTCTCTTCGGAGAACGGATTTTTTATTTTGTTTTCTTATTTATCTGCCGTGTGTGCGGTGGATTTTTTTCGCTTCACGATCTCTGCTATCAGCAGCACTAATCCGTAGCCCACGGCGTACATAGGCGCCATCACCCAGGCGGTGAGCGGAGTGCCCGAAATTAATGGCTCGGCAATATGAAATGCATCGCTCATATCGAAGGTCTGCATCAAAAATGCTCCTAATGTTAAATATGAAGTGAAACCGAAAAAGGTGCAATACCACTTTTTATAGGTGATGTCTATGTAGTTGAACATCAAAAGCGCTATTGCTAAGGTGGCTGATAGGCTATGATGCAGCAAGCCCGAGATTGTGGGCAAATAAAAAAGGGAAGGCCCTTGACCTACAAACGTGGCGTAGATAACGGTGGAAACACCGCCAAACAGACCAAGCAGCCAGGTGAAATGAAGGACGTTGTTGTTCTTCTTTCCCAGAAGAACGCCCAAAGATAGCACTAGGCTTGTCATACCGCAGAAACTATCGGGAATGATGCAGTACCACCTGACTTGACCGTATCTGAACACTTGGGATAGCCGATTTGTGAGTATGGCCACCAAAAGCAGAACTGCAATGGTGATCAGCACGAATCTTTTAGAGCGCTCTGTGACAGCATACTTTTTGCAAAGCAACAAGCACGCGGCCGAGATCAAGGTGGAAAAAATGATATAAAGAATATGTTCGGTTCCGAAAAGCTGCGGACCCATAGAAAATCGCCTGCCTCTGAATGCTGATGTTATGCGTTTTTATTTATCACAGCCATGAGAGCGGCGGTGTTGGTGGCAATATCGCCCTTCATTATAAAAGAACCGCCGATGGCCTGAATCTTATCAAAGGCCAAAAATTCTTCGATGTTGCTCATATCCACGCCGCCCGTGGGCACAAACTTAATTTGGGGGAAGGGTGCGGCAAGAGCCTTGATTGCCTTTAGCCCGCCATAAACCCCTGCTGGGAAGAACTTGATAGTGGTGATTCCCAGGGAAATAGCCTGCATGATCTCGGTGGGTGTTACACAGCCGGGGAAATAGGGGATGCTGTTGGCTACGCAATATTTTGCCACATCTTCGCAAAGGCCGGGAGAGACGATAAACTCGGCGCCTGCCTCCAATGCTTTAAGGCACTGATCCAGATTTATAATTGTGCCTGCACCGATGCACATATCGGGATAAAGCTCTTTGCCAAGCTTAATAGCATCGGCGGCGCAGGCTGTGCGGAAGGTGATTTCGGCGCAAGGCAGACCGCCTTCGCAAAGCGCTCCAAGAGTTTCTTTAGTCTCGGAAATATCGTTGATCACCACAACGGGGATGAATTTATAATCGTTTACCATTTTCACAACTTCCTTTCAATTATACTCCCGAATAGGCCGAGAAGCCGCCGTCGATAGGGAGAACAACGCCTGTGATAAAGCCTGCAGCTTTTTCGTTCACAAGGAAAAGCAGACCGCCTTCCAGCTCTTCTGTTTCGCCGAAGCGACCCATTGGTGTGGCGGCAAGGATCTTGCCTGTGCGTGCGGTGGGGGTGCCGTCTTCATTCCAGAGTAGTTTGGCGTTTTGTTTTGTGGAAAAGAAGCCGGGAGCAATAGCGTTCACACGGATGCCCTCACGGGAGAAATGCACAGCCAGCCACTGAGTGAAATTGGAAATTGCAGCTTTGGCGCCCGAATATGCAGGGATCTTTGTGAGCGGGGTGAAGGCATTCATAGAAGAAATGTTGATGATGCTGCAGCCTTTTCGGCCCAGCATTTGGGAAGCAAATGCCTGAGTGGGAATAAGTGTGCCAAGGAAATTAAGATTAAAGACAAATCCAACGCCATCGGCATCCAGATCAAAGAAGCTCTTGGTGTCGGCGTCAATATCGCCGGGCTCATAGTATTCCTTATCCGTGGTGGCACGGGGGTTGTTGCCGCCTGCACCGTTCACAAGGATATCACAGGGGCCAAGATCAATGGCCACCTGCTTTGCCACGCTGCAGCAAACGGACTTATCCAGCACGTTGCAGGCATAGGCCTTTGCCACACCGCCTTCGGCAATTATCTCATTTGCGTAGCCTTCGGCGGCTTCGGCATTAAGATCCAGCAAAGCCACCTTTGCGCCTGCTCTTGCCAGCACCTTGGCAAAATAGCTGCAAAGCACACTGCCGGCACCTGTTACCACGGCAACCTTGCCTCGAAGATCTGTATCTAAAACGTTTTTATTCATATTATCTCTCCTTTTCGCAGGCTTCAAAAAGTCCGTTGATATAGGCGGCGCCGAGGGCTCTATCGAAAAGGCCGTAGCCGGGCTTGCCCTGTCCCCCCCAGATCATTCTGCCGTGGTCGGGGCGGACGTACCCGTTGTAGTTGTTATCTGTAAGGGCTTTCACAATATCATAGATATCCAGCGAGCCGCAGGAAGAAAGATGGGCGCGTTCTTCGAAGGAACCGTCTTCCATGATTTTCACGTTGCGGATATGCATAAATGCGATCCTATCCATTTCGGCGTATTTGCGCACCATCTTGGGGATATCGTTGCTTTCGGCGCATCCTAAGCTGCCTGTGCAAAGGCAAAGGCTGTTGGCAGGGCTATCCACCAATTTTAGGAAGCGATCCAGATTAGCTTCGCAGGTGATGATTCGGGGCAGGCCAAAGATGGGGTAGGGCGGATCGTCGGGGTGGATGGCCATTCTCACGCCACACTCCTCGGCAACGGGAATCACCTTTTTTAGGAACTTTTCCAGATTTGCCCAAAGGCCCTCTTCGCCGAGCTGACCATAGGCACCGATAAGCTCTCGGACTTCATCCTGAGTGTAGCTGGAATCCCAGCCGGGCAGATGGATATCGTCTTTAAGCGGATCAAGGCCGCGCATCTGATCCCAATACATCACAAGGCTTGTGCTGCCGTCGGGAGCTTTCTTGTCCAGCTGAGTGCGTGTCCAATCAAAAACGGGCATAAAGTTGTAGGTCACACACTTGATACCGTATTTGGCGCAACGGCGGATGTTTTCGCAGTAAACGTCTAAAAGCTTATCCACGTCGCCGCGGCCCAACTTTATATCTTCGTGCACGGGGATGGATTCCACTACATCGAAAACAAGGCCGTGAGCAGCACATTCGTCGGCCATTTTCTTAATGCTTTCTTCGGGCCAGACCTCACCCGGTTTTACATCATAAACAGCAGAGACAATGGAGCGCATGCCGGGGATTTGGGAAATGTACTCCAAAGAGATCGGATCGCTTTGGCCGTACCAACGGAAAGAGAGCTTCATGTTCATGTTATTGTACCTCTTTGTTTATTTGAAAATATTTATTGGCGTTGAAGAAGCATATATCCTGCACAATGCTGCCCAAAGCGTCATAATCGGCAGGGTATTCGCCGCTTTCCACCCAGTTGCCCAAAAGAGAGCAAAGAATGCGGCGGAAATATTCGTGGCGGGTGTAGCTTAAAAAACTTCTGGAATCGGTGAGCATACCAACAAAGCAGCCCAGCAAGCTAAGGTTTGCAAGGCTTGTGAGTTGATCCAGCATGCCTTGTTTTGTGTCGTTAAACCACCAGGCACTGCCGTGTTGCATCTTGCCTGCGGCTTCGGTGCCCTGGAAGGCGCCCAGCATAGTGTCTAATGCGGCGTTGTCGCCCGGGTCTAAGCTGTAAAGGATCGTGCGGGGCAGCTTGCCTGCCTTGTTCATCTTATCCAGAAAACGAGCCAGTGCATCAATGCCGTTGTGAGGGCCGATCACATCGAAGCCTGTGTCGGGACCCAATTTTTGGAACATTGCCGAGTTGGGGTTGCGCAGGCAGTTGAAATGCAACTGCATTACCCAGCCCATTTCGGAGTATTTTGCGGCGCAGAAAGCCAAGAGTTCGGTTTTTAGTGCATCGGCTTCATCGGCGCTCACACATTCACCCCTAAAGGCTTTTGCCATAATTTTGTTAAGATCAGCTTCGGCTGCTTCGGTGCAGATGGTTCTATCCAAGCCGTGATCGCTGGCGCGGCAGCCTGCTGCGTTGAAATATTCCATTCGGCGGCCGAGAGCTTCCTTAAGGCTTGCTATGTCTTTAATTTCCACTTCGGCGGCGGCCGAAAGAGCTGCAATATATTCTTTCCAGCCTGCTTTATCAATATTAAGCGCCTTATCGGGCCTGAAAGATGGGGCAACGATGGTCTTCATGCTGCTGTCTGCGGCCAGCAGCTTGTGATATTCCAATGTGTCTATGGGATCGTCGGTGGTGCCAATAAAGGCCACGTTGCTTTGGGCAATAATGCCGCGCACCGACA
This sequence comes from Acutalibacteraceae bacterium, assembly GCA_045644025.1. Lineage (GTDB taxonomy): Bacteria > Bacillota > Clostridia > Oscillospirales > Acutalibacteraceae > JAZRGE01. Next base: position 15,823 of record JAZRGE010000062.1, read on the forward strand.
TATTATCTTCTTTAAGCTTTTTGAGGCTCAGATCCCAGACTTCCTTTGCTGTTTCCTTGCAAAGCGTGCCGCAGAAGCCAAAATATTTCTTGAGCTCCAGATGGCACCAATGATACATCGGGTTGCCGATGGCCTTGGGCAGCATTTCAGCAAATTTTTCGAATTTTTCATAATCGGGAGCATCGCCCGTGATGTAGTATTCATCTATGCCTGCGGTGCGCATAAGGCGCCATTTATAATGATCGCCCCCGAGCCACACCTGAGTGATGTTTTCAAAGCGCCTATCTTCGTATATTTCCTTGGGGCTCACGTGGCAGTGGTAATCGATGATGGGCATATCGGCGGCATATTCGTGATAAAGCTTTCTGGCCGCTTCGGTGCTAAGCAAAAAATCTTTTCCCATAAATTCCTGCATATCCATTCTCCTTTATGTTGCAGAACGCTTCATAAACTCCCGATATTCCTTAGGAGTCTTACCCGTCTGTTTCTTAAAAATTTTAGAAAAATATTGTACGTCCATAATGCCGCAGTGCAGGGCCACCGTTTGAACCTGCAGATGTGTGGTGCTCAGCAAATACGTGGCATGTTTTATGCGTTTATCTCTTATATATTCTGTAACAGTCTTGCCCGTTTCTTTCTTGAAAACCGCCGAAAGATATCCGGGGCTCACTTTTTGGCTTTCGGCCAGAACGCTGAGCGAAAGATTAGCAGAAAGATCGGAATCAATAAGAATTATCACCTTTTGAACTAACGACGAGAGAGCCTTGGTGGAGTGCTTTCGCACCAAGCGGCAATAGCTCTTAAACATTTCTTTCATATGTGCAGAGCATTCCTCAAATGAGGTTATTTGTTCTGTTTTAATAGCAAAGGAAGAAGAAACGCTATCCAGATAAATCGGATGCACACCGCCTCTTTCGGCTGCCTTGCGCAGCAGGGTGTTCATTATAATGCAGTAGTTTTTAAGATTTCGTATCGGATCGGCCAAACGCATTTCAAAGGCTTCGGGGAAGGCCGCGGGCAGCAGCTCGTTTAGCCTTTGCATATGCCCCAGAGATACCGCTTGTATGAGGTTGTTTTCGTAGTTGTAGCGTTGCTCCATAGCCTTCATTTTAAGAGCTATATCGTCCAGATTGCCGATGTGTGTGGGATTGCTTATAGGGGATGGCGGTGTGGTGCGGTCGCTGCAAATATCAACCACCGAATAGATGGGGGAGCCCCATATTCGCTCACAGAACGTATCCAGCATAAGGAATAAATGGCTGCTTTCGGCAAGGATCGGAAGATTGAGATAATAATCTTCCAATATTTTTTGGCTTTTTGGCGCTATACCCTTCTTTTCACCTATTTCTAAGATCTGTTGGGCAGACATAGAAGCCGAAAGATACGGGCCTATCAGCAGTATGTTCTCATAAGGGGCTTCGGGCAGGCGGAGAAACGTGTAGGACGATCCAAAATCATCGGTGAACTTATATATGGTGTTGTTGTCTATTTTGCCTGCTGTTTCGATTATGCCGGCGGAAAGAGTGGGGATAAGAATGGCGGCGTTGGAAACAAGTTCATCTGAATCCTTCATAAACTTATCCTCAGGAGAGAGCACACAGGTGCGTACGCGGCATTTATTAAAGGTTTCTCGAAGGAACCGCAACTCGCGTTCATAGAACAAAATGCCTCGCCTCCCGAATCAAACTTTGTGGAAAGTTGCTTTTTTTCTCAAATTATATTAGATTTATATCATACTTTTTAGACAATTACAACATTGTTTTTAACAATAACATTAAAAAAATACAAATTATAATTAAAAATTTACTCACTGTGTCTGTGAGAATTTATTATACTGAGAAAAGTAGTTCCCCTGGATAGGGTTTTGTATGGCAAAAGTTCCTACAACACATATGAAAGAGGAAAACATTATGAAGAAAACAGTTCAATTGGATGCCAACGGCAAACGCCCCTTCGGCATAAGAGACAGCATTGCTTATGCTGCAGGCGATCTCGGCTGCAATATGAGTTTTGCTCTCAAGAGCACCATGTCCATTTTCTGGACACAGTTTATGGGAATGGACCTTTGGTACGCCCTGCTGCTTATTGTTGTGCAGGTTTGGGATGCTATCAACGATCCCCTTATCGGCTCTATGATAGATGCCGATAGAAGAAAGTATAAGCGCAATAAGTTCTTAACCTACATTTGGGCAGGCTCTATAGGCCTTATTATCGGTGGCGCATGCTGCTTCTTGCCCTTCCCCAAAGCTCCCACCTTGGCAAAGGCAATCATATTTATTGCAGGCTATGTGGTTTGGGATGCATTCTACACCGTAGCCAATGTGCCTTACGGCTCTCTCCTTTCCCTTATTTCCAATGATGTTAAGGATAGAGCATCTCTTTCGGCCTGGCGTTCCGTGGGTTCCATTTTCGGCAATATGCTGCCGATGGTTATTCTTCCCTTTATCATTTATGATTCCAATGATAACCTTATCGGTGAGCGTGTGTTTATAGCAGCTCTTATTATGGGTGTTCTTGGTTTTATCTGCTTCCAGTTTATGATCCGCAACACCGAAATCCGTGTGGAAACAAACGTGGAGCTTAATGAAGAAAAGCCTAAGTTCAATGTGTTTAAGGCTTTCGGAAACTTCTTGAAGAATCGCCCTGCTGTTGGTGCTACTATCGCAGCTATGGGTATGTTTATCGGTATGCAGGGTGCTGCCACCGCAGTAACGGTTATTTTCCAGTCTTATTACAACAACGTGCAGATCTCCGGTATCGTGCAGCTCTTTGCCATGATTCCTATCGTTTTGTTCACACCTCTTGCAAGAAAAGCTGTTGCTAAATTCGGTAAAAAAGAATTGGCCACATTCGGCTCTATTGTATCTATGATTTCCGGTTTAGGCTTGTTTATAGTTTTGCCGCAGAACACCAATGTTGATCTGGTGATCTATATTGTATGTCAGCTCATATTCTCCCTTGGCCTTGGCATTTATTCTACGGTTTCCTGGGCTATGATGGGTGATGCTATCGACTACAACGAGTGGAAAACAGGCAACCGCGAGGAAGGCACGGTTTATTCTCTCCATTCCTTCTTCCGCAAGCTTGCCCAGGGCATCGGCCCCTCTCTTGTGCTTATTATAATGGTGGCATTCGGATACGTTGGCGCCAACGAGGGAAATCAGCTTTGGGAAGTAACCATTAATATGCGCTATATCGTGGCATGCACATATATGTTCTCGGCTATTCTCCAGTTTATCGGTCTTGGCCTGGTTTACAACCTGGATAAGAAGACTTTAGCTCAGATGAACGCAGATCTCGGAAGAGATGCCGAATAAACTTTGTTAGCAAAAAGCGCTCGGCAAAAGTCGGGCGCTTTTTAGAATATAATACGACAAATTTTTTCCTGCCTATATGGTAGAATAAGCAAAAAAGGAGTTTGAAGAATGAGAACTGTTTATAATTTCAATGCTAAATGGGCGTTTAGCAAAATGGCATCAGAGGTGCCGACTTCTATTGATAAAAAATGGGATTTTGTGAATCTGCCCCACAGCTGGAACGCTATCGACGGTCAGGACGGCGGAAACGACTATTTCCGCGGCACGGCCTATTATGCCAAGGCTCTGGATAAGATGGATCTGCCGCAGACAGAGAAATATTTCCTTGAGATAAACGGCGCTAATTCTTCTGCCACAGTTTATCTCAATGGCGAAGAAATTGCTGCTCACGATGGCGGTTATTCCACCTGGAGAGTGGATATCACCGATAAACTGCAGAGAGAAAATCTTTTTGTTGTGGCTGTGGATAACTCCGCCAACGAAACAGTTTATCCCCAAACCGCCGATTTCACCTTCTACGGCGGCCTCTATAGAGACGTGAACATTATCTGTGTGAGCGCATCTCATTTTGATCTTGAATACTACGGTGGCCCCGGTATCGCGGTTACACCCGAAGTGGTGGGCAAGGATGCCAAGGTGAAGGTGGAAACATTTATCACCAATAAGAAAGATGGCCAGACCGTGAAATACACTGTTCTTAACGCCGAAGGCAAGGTTGTGGCCACCGCCTGCGGTGATAACGTGGCCGAATTCGAAATAGAGAACGTTCACCTTTGGCATGGCCGCAAGGATCCTTATCTCTACTCCGCTAAAGCCGAACTTTGCGAGGGCGAAACGGTGCTGGATGCTGTCTCGGCCAGATTCGGCTGCCGCACATTTAAGATAGATCCCCAAAACGGCTTTCTCCTTAACGGCGAAGAATACCCCTTGCGCGGTGTGTCTCGCCATCAGGATAGATGGGGCTTGGGCAACGCCCTTCTCCCCGAGCATCACAGAGAAGATATGGATCTTATCTGCGAAGTGGGCGCCACCACAATTCGTCTTGCTCACTATCAGCACGATCAGTATTTCTATGATCTTTGCGATGAGCGCGGTATGGTTGTGTGGGCCGAAATTCCCTATATTTCTCAGCATATGCCCACAGGTAGGGAAAACACGATTTCTCAGATGAAGGAGCTTATCACTCAGAACTATAATCACGCCTCTATCGTGATGTGGGGCCTTTCCAACGAGATCACAATGAAGGGCGATAAGGATCCCGATCTGCTTGAGAATCACCATATTCTGAACGATATGTGCCACGAAATGGATAAAACAAGGCCTACTACTATTGCTGTGGTTTCGCCCACCGGTATCGAAAGTCCCTATCTGCAGATTCCCGACGTTGTTTCCTACAACCACTATTTCGGTTGGTATGGCGGCGATACTTCTATGAACGGCCCGTGGTTCGATAAGTTCCACGAGCGCTGGCCCAATATCCCTATCGGATGTTCCGAATATGGTTGCGAAGCACTTGATTGGCACACTTCCGATCCCAAGCAGGGAGATTACACCGAGGAATATCAGGCATACTACCACGAGGAGCTTATCAAGCAGCTCTTCACAAGGAAATATATCTGGGCTACCCACGTGTGGAATATGTTTGATTTCGGCGCCGATGCTCGTGCCGAAGGCGGCGAGAACGGCCAGAATCACAAAGGCTTGGTAACATTTGATCGTAAGTATAAGAAGGATTCCTTCTATGCCTATAAAGCATGGCTTTCGGATGAGCCCTTCGTGCATATCTGCTCCAAGAGATACGTGGATAGAGTGGAGGACGTAACTAAGGTTACCATTTACTCCAATCAGCCCGAGGTTGAACTTTTTGCCAATGGCAAGAGCCTTGGTAAAAAAACTGCTGCCGATCACTTCTTCTATTACCAGGTGGAAAATATCGGGGAGACCGATCTTTACGCTGTGGCAGGGGAGTGCAAGGATTTCAGCCGCATTCGCAAGGTAGATACTTTCAACGAAGCCTATCGCCTGCGCGAAAAGGGTGCAGTGCTCAACTGGTTTGATATCGAAGAACCCGAAGGATATTTCTCGTTGAATGATAAACTGAGTGATATCTTCGGCACCATTAAGGGCAAGCTGCTTATGATGAGCCTTATCGGTAAGTTTATGCCTAAAAAGGGTGATAAGGTTGCCGGCGGCTTTGAGATGAACGAAGATATGATGAAGATGATGGGTGGTTTCACACTGCTCAGATTGACAGGTATGCTTGGAATGGTTGGGGTAG
>JAZRGE010000063.1:0-15513 GCA_045644025.1 Acutalibacteraceae bacterium
CAAGAATCTTTATATGATGAAATACAGGAACTGAAAAAAATACCGGATGAAATTACTATTCTTTTCTTAGCATCAAATCCTGTAGAAGATTGTCCATTAAAGTTGGATGAAGAAGCTAGAAGTATACAAGAAAAGATTAGATTGTCAGAGTATAGGGATACTGTTAAATTTGAAACCAGATGGGCGGTTCGTGCTGGTGACATTATGCAAGCAATCAACGAAACTAATCCAACCATAATTCACTTTAGTGGTCATGGATGCGAAGACGGAAATTTAGTTCTTCAGAATCCAGATGCTTCTATTAAACTGGTTTCGCCCAAAGCAATATCTCAAGCAATATCCACAGTTTCCGATACTGTCAAATTGGTGTTTTTCAATGCGTGTTATTCATCCGTTCAAGCCGAAAGAATTGTGGAAAATATCGATACGGCAATTGGAATGAATGCGCCTATTGGAGATGAAGCGGCACGTGTATTTGCGGCGCGATTTTATTCTTCTGTTGGGTTTGGCTTGTCGGTAGAACAATCTTTCAAACAGGCGAAGGCAGAATTGTTATTAGAAGGCATTGACGAAGACACAACGCCAGAATTATATGTACGAGATGGAGTAATGTCTAGTGAGCTTTATTTGGTAAAAACGGAAAAGGATTTAATTTAACAGAAGTGTAAAAAAATTAGAAATGATATATTATTAATAAAAACCATAATTTAATATCAGGCGGAAAAAACTATGAAAAAACAAAATCTATTAACAAAGTTTAGAAGGTGGTTAAGACATATAAGAACAGAAACAAACTATTTTGCCTATGGTGCATTATTAGTATTGTTTATAAGTCTATCCTTTTTTTCTTTAGGATTTGAAGATAAGACTTTTTCAGTTATATCATCACTTGGATGTGGTGGTGTTTCGTCAATAATTGTTGCTATGTTAATTGAAAAATCCAATATCAGAATTCAAAAATAACGTAACGAGGCAACAATAAATCAGTTGTTGGTAAACTTTGATATGCATGTAAAGTTTGAGTGTCAGAGAGCACTTGCTTTGTGTGCTCAACACCAAGAATTTGATATCGAAAAAGAATATACGCTTCCAGAAATACTTACAATGTTGAAAAATGAAAAAAGTGAATCTACTTACTTCATGGGTTTCTCAGGTGCTATCGATAAAGGAATGAATGGAGTAACTGAAATTACTTTGTTGAGTTTTGACCAAAGCGATTTTGGTAGCAATCTACACGATTTATTTCTTGTTTTAAGAACAAATTTGCAAGCGATTTCTAGAATATCGGAAATAGCCGATTCTAAAGAAACACTTAAATTTATGGTGATTAGTTGTTTAGATATAATTAATGATATCAATGTGGCTAGAAACAAAAAAACTACATATAGTATTTTAGATTCTGACAAAAAGTACATTAAAAGTATTATAACTGCGGTAACAAGAAATAAAAGTGATTGTGATTAATATGCCACTAAAATGCCCGCTTACAAACACATCCAAACACGTTATAATGTAATCGAGGAAACTCAAAACGATGTGTTTAGCGAGATGTGTTTTACAATTAAATATTGTTGAAAAGCAAGTCATAACAAGGCTTTCGGGCTATGTTCTGAAAAAGTTTTTTATTCACTGATTCAGAGGGCGTTGAGATGATGGGTCTTATCGGTGCAGGTAACAACCCCATGGTTGGTATGACTGTTGCTTGCGCAGTTGCTGTTAACGAAGTGCTGAATAAGTAATTATATTTACAATACAAAACAGAGTTTGAGGTTGCGGCCTTAAACTCTGTTTTTTTGTTTTGATTTATAAATCTGATGAGATATGAAATAGTCTTCGGATAGGAGGGGTGAACATTATGGAGAGTGTTTCGGGCGACTTTCAATATGGTATATCCTTCTGTTTGTGAGTTGTCTTGCGGCAAACATGAGAGGTGACCGAACTCCCTTTGGGGTGCGGGGCAATATTATCAACGGATATTTGCACGAAGACTATATGTGCGAACTTGACTAATCAACGTTTAGACATTATAATGATTTTAGATGTAATGTACATTTGATAAGAGCTTGTACTTGTATGCTTATAAAATAATAATTGTTTTAAATTCGGATATTAAATATTAGGAGTATATTATGAACAATAAGCTAGTATATGTTCCCGTATCATACGAAGAAGGCTACAGAATGTCAGCGAACGTCACTTGTAGCAATCAAAAAGGTGTCGAAATATATTTAAAAAATGCTTTCGTCGCATTGAAATCCGTACAAAAATATAACAATGATGTCGATCTGGCACTTGTTATTAATTTTGAGTTATCACCTTTTTATAAAGAATTATTTGAAAGCAATAACATCGGTATTTATAAAATTAATTTTGATGATTATAAAATGCCGCACGATTTTGTTTGGTCGCTAACATTTTTCAAAATTACAGCATTAAAGCATATTGTTATCAACACCGATTATCAGTATTCGCTTCAACTGGAAAGTGATGAAATTTGCATATCGGATTTTGATGATATGTGGCACGAATTAGATTATAAATTATTAATGGTTTATAGTCCTTTTAGGGTCGACCATCCGGATCGCTTGAAATACAGCAAATTATTCCATGACTTTTATAATTGCGATAATACGAATCTAAAGATTTGCAAAACAGGCGCAGGATTTATTGCCGGCAAAAAGGATAACCTTTTGCATTTTATAGAAGTGTGTGATCAAATATATAATCATATAAAGGAAAATAATTATTCGGTAGAAAAAAATGTCGGGGATGAATTATATACATCATTGTACTGCGCGTTGTATCCTGAGCGGGTTAATGATGCGGCCCCTTATGCGACTGTTTATTGGACAAGCGATTTTTATTATGTTTCTACTAATTATAAATATGATCCCGTTTCAATTATACATCTACCGGCCGAAAAAACCAGGGGCTTTATTACCTTGTTTAACTACTATCTAAAAAACAACAAATTGCCTGACAATAACTTTATTTTCAAAAAAATGAGATTCCCCAAAACCCCAAAAATATTTTTTGTTAAAAACTTTTTAGCAAAATTTAAAATGAGGTTGTTGAAATTTTTAGGGGCCCGGTAAAAACGTTTTATTCGGTGCAGGTAACAACCCCAAGGTTGGTATGACGGTTGCTTGCGCAGTTGCTGTTAACGAAGTGCTGAATAAGTAATTATTATCGCATCAAATTAAAAGGACTTGGGAATTTCCCAAGTCCTTTTTTTAATCTTCTTTATACTCGGCAATATCTTCAATGCGGCAATCCAAAGCAGAGCAAATTCGGCTAAGTGTCTTAGTTTCTATGTTTTCGTTGGCTTTTAGGCGGCGAATAGTTTTGCTGTCTATTCCGCATTGCTCTCTTAGCTTATATGTGGAAACACCTTTTTGCTTCATTGTTATCCATAATTTATCAAATACGATCATATAAACCTCACCCCTTGACACGTATTATTATGGGGATTATAATCCTAAATATTAAGGGGATATAATCCCCATAATTGGAGGGGAGTCGGATGGTTAGGGTTGTAATTTCGGGGTGCCGAGATTATAGCGATTATGATGAAGCAAAGCGCTACTTAGAATTTTGCCTGAAAAACGTTTCGCAAGGAAATGATATTATTGTGGTTTCGGGATGTGCAAGTGGGGCTGATGCAATAGGAGAAAGGTACGCTAAGGAAAAAGGCTGGATTGTAGAAAGATATCCCGCTAATTGGCAAACTTATGGAAAAAGCGCCGGGCCAAGGCGAAATAAGCAGATGGCGGAGATATGTGACTACGTGATATGTTTTTGGGATGGAAAGAGTAGGGGCACAAAGTCTATGATTGAATATGCAATCAAATATCACAGGCCTTATAGAATAAAATTCATATAAATATAAGCCTTTCCTACCACTTGAAAAAGCAGGGATAGTGTGCTATGCTTTTCAAAAATCGGGAAGAATAGGGGATAGGAAGATGAAATCGCTTAAGGTGCTTTTTGTGGGCAATAGCTTTGCTGTGGACACAATGGAGTATGCTGCAGAAGTTGCTTTGGCGCTGGGCTTTGAAAAGGTTAAATTCTGCACACTTTACGTGGGCGGTTGCTCTATAGATATGCATTATGAGCACGCGATGCAGGATGCGCCTGCCTATACTCTTTTCACCAACTGCGGCAGCGGCTGGAGCAGCACCGAAGGCTGCAGAATAAGCGAGGCCGCCAAAAGCGAAGATTGGGATTGGATCGCCATTCAGCATGGAACACACGGCGGTAGCAGATATACTTCGCCCGAGTGCTATGAGAAACTGGCTCCCTTAGTGCGATGTATAAAGGATCTGGCCCCCGCCGCCAAAATAGCATTTAATCTCACCTGGCTGGGAGAGCCCGATTATCCTCATCACGAAATCGAATCTTTCGGTGGCGATATGGCAGCAATGCGGCAAGAATTGGTGAAGGTGATGGAAGAAGTAGTGCTGCAAAATCCGCTTATTGATCTGCTCATCCCCACAGGCACGGCCATTGAAAACGCGCGTACGTCGGAGATAGGGCTGCTCACCCGAGATGGATATCATTTAAGCCTTGATAAAGGCCGATACATTGCGGCGCTCACAATGGTTGGCGCAATCACGGGGAAGAACTCGAAAGGCATTTCTTGGGCGCCCGAGGGTGTGGATGCTTATGGGAAAAGTGTGGCCGTTGAATCGGCTGACAACGCGCTTAAAAAACCGTTGGAAATCACAAAATCGATTTTATAAGGAAAGGCTCGGAAGAAACTCCGAGCCTTTATCTTTTGTGTGCTGTAAGATTGACAAAATAAGATGTTACATTTATAATATATAGTTGGATAAATATATAAAAAACGGAAAGGAGAGAACATCTATGCAGGGTGAAAACAGCGTGCTGGTGTACGAAGAAAACGGAGCCCAAACCAGCCTTAGAACAGTGATGGTGAGTGAGAAGACCATACCCGAAACGCTGAACGGTGAAAGCGGTTTCCACATTTTCCACGTGCGAATGCTCACAGAGCTTATTCTCAGGCAGCTTAGCGAAAATGAAGGCTTTGATCTTTCCGATCAGGATATAGAAAATATATCTATAGCATCTTCCTTGCACGATATAGGTAAATCTCAGATTCCCAAGAGTATTCTGGATTTTCCCGGCAAGCTCTCTCCTCTTGAATATGATATTGTTAAGAAACATGCTGTTTTTGGCGCTGAGCTTATAGAAAAATGTGATTTCAGTGCTGTGGGGGCCGACGTGCAGAAGCACGCCGCCCAGATTGCTCGCTATCACCACGAGCGATACGATGGCACGGGCTACCCTGAAGGGCTTAAGGGAGATGAGATTCCACTTTCGGCTCAGGTTGTGGCTTTGGCCGACTCTTACGATGCTCTCACCAGTAATCGAAGCTATAAGGATGCCTATTCCCAGGATGTTGCTATTCAGATGATATCCAGCGGTATGTGCGGTATATTCAACGATGTGCTTGTTGAGAGTCTTCTTAAGGTTGTTAATCACAGTTCTCTTGTGTCGCTTCGAGAGTGGCTTTATAAGAATAGGGCGGTTGTTTCGGAGAGTAAGGGCTTTGTGCCTGAGCGTGTGCTTTGCATAGGCAACACCGAATATCTCACTAAGGAGTTTATTGATTCTGCCTTCCCGGGCAGTAAGGTCACCGTGGTGGGCAACACCGTGCTGGGCTCGGCCGATAAGATAAAGCTTTTCCGCATAAGAAAGCCTTCCATTAAGGCTATTTTTGAAACCTACGATTTCGACGTGGTTGTCTATTTCTCGGGCGACCTTACTTATCACACCACCGAGAAGAACGATGCCGAAGAGTTGAGAGAAGTCTTGGAATATGCTAAGGAATACGGAAAGAACACAAAGATCCTTTTCCTTTCCTCGCTGGATTCTTCCTTCACACAGCAGACCGATAGATCTATTCTTTCTTCGGCCAAAGAAAAGCTTTGCGGCTTTTATTCCAAATCTTCCTCGCTGGATATTAAGGTGGTTCAGATACCGTTCCTTTATTCCGGCACCTATGAGAAGGATTTTCTTTATAAGGTTTTTGATAGATCTCACCGCAATAAAACTGTTGTTGTGGAAGATCTTCCCTCGGCCAAGATGCATTTTATATCCCTGCCCGATCTTTCCAGGCTGGTGGCCAGACTTATCGACAACTGGAAGTGCCAGAGCGGTATTCTCACGATAGGCGATGATTTCAAGATAGAGTTTTCGCAGTTCGTTGGCGAGATTGCAAAGCTTGCTCCTAATGCTAAATTTGATTTCACTGCCACCGAGGAAAGCGGCGTGCTGGAAGTGAACAACAAAGGTATCAGAAACGAATACGGTTGGTTTGCTTCCATCTCCATTCTTGAGGATCTGGAAGAAGAATATTCCAAATATCTGCAGAGCAAGAAGGAGAAAGCCCTCACAATTTGGGATAGGATAAAGCAATGGATAGAAAAGCACAGCTTGTTTGTGAAGATAGCGGAGCTTTTGGTGTTGTTCCTTATCACCGAGTTGTTCCTGCACTTCACAGATTCGGCTGTGATCTTCTCCATCGTGGATTTCAGAATGGTTTATATCGTTGTGATGGCCACCGTTCACGGCCTTAATTTCGGTATGGCGGCGGCGTCGCTCAGCAGTGTATCTTGGTTGGCGGCAAAGGTTGCTTCGGGCACCAATCTGCTCACGATTTTTTATGAGCCCACCAATTGGCTCGCATTTGTTTTCTTCTTCCTTGTCGGTGCCCTTTGCGGCTATGTAAAGCTTCGCAAAGACGACACAATAAGCATTGTGAGTGAGCAGAATAAACTGCTGGAGGATAAGCTTGTCTTCACAAGGGAGATCTACGAAGATACATATAAAGAAAAGCGCGATCTTAAGAAGCAGATCATCGGCTCTAAGGATAGCTTTGGCAAGATATTCGATATCACTCGCAAGCTGGATACCGTGGAACCTCAGCTTCTTTATCTGCGGATAATGGAGACTTTTGAGGAAATTCTGGAGAATAAGAACATCACGGTTTATTCCGTGAACAAGCAGAGCACCTACGGCCGCTTGGAGGTGGCTTCCCGCGATATTATTCAGTCGGTTTCCCGTTCTATCTCCACCGAGACCTACAGCGAAGTTATAGATAAGATCAATCAAGGCGAAATATGGAGAAACACCGAACTTCGCGCAGACTATCCTATGTATGCTGCTGGCGTTTATAGGGGAGACGAATTGGTGCTGCTTATCTTCCTTTGGCACGTGGATATTGAGCAACGCTCGCTGTACTACGTGAACCTTTTCAGGATACTCCGCGATCTCGTGCAGATGTCGCTGTTGCGTGCCTACGATTATAATCAGGCGGTTTTTGAAAAGCAGTATATCGAGAACACTCACATTATGAACGCTGAAGCCTTCAGCGAAGTGCTGGGCAACTTCGTTGCCCTTTCGGAAAAGAAGGTATCCTCTTATCTGTTGTTGGAGGTGGCGATGAACGGCCGCTCCTACGAAGAAATGAACGCTCTCTTAGAGCGCAAGGTGCGCGCCAACGATATTTTAGGCGCCACAGCCGATGGCAAATTGCGACTGTTGCTTTCTCAGGCCACAGATAAGGATCTTCCGTTTATTTTGCCCAGGTTTGAGGGCTTTGATGTTGAAGTAATACAATAGGGGACGAAGCGGAATGTGGCATATCATTCTACTTGCAGTGCATCTGATAATCAGTGCGCTTGTGTTTTTAGGAATTCAGTTCCATATCTTAAAAGTGCATAAGTATATGTTTGTTGTTGCGCTGCTGCTGCCCTTTTGGGGTGCGCTTTGCGTGCTGATACTGCATTTCCAGATCCTTTTTGATGCCGACGACGGAATAGACGTGGGCGTGGAAAAATTAAGGCTGGAATCCGAACTTTATAAGAGTGTCACCGTGGACGACAGCAAGATAGCATCCAACACGGTGCCCATCGAAGAAGCGCTTGTTGTAAACTCGGCCAGGGAGCGCCGATCGATTATTATGAACGTGCTCAACGATAATCCCAAGGAATATATTGAGTTTCTGCAAAAGGCCGGCAACAACGACGACACCGAGGTGGTTCACTACGCCGTGACGGCTATGGTGGAGATCTCCAAGGAGAACGACTACAAACTCCAGGATTTTGAGCGCCAATATTCTGCCGATCCGGATAATATTGTTGTTCTGGAGCAATACACAGATTTCCTTTGGCAGTGCCTTTCCCAGAATCTTATGCAGGGCCAGGTGGAGGTGCTCAACCGCCAGCTATATTCCGAGCTTATGCAAAAGAAAATAGGAATCACCAAGGGAAGCGTTGAGGATTTCAAGAGGGCTGTGGGCAACGAGCTTAAACGAAAGGATTATGCCTTGGCCTCGGAACTTTTGAAAGGCATGAAGGCCCTTTATTCCGATAGGGAAGAATATTATCTTTGCCGCATAGATTATCTTGCCTCTCTCGGCCGCGGCGAGGATATTAAGGAACTTATAAAAGAAATCAATAAAAAGCACATTTATCTATCATCCGTAGCAAAGGGGGTTCTGGCATTTTGGGAAGCCTAAAAGCAAAAATTGAGAATTTCAGATTCAAAGGCACTCTTATGATAGTGCTGGTTTTTGCGTTGATCGCCGCTATACTTCTGGTGGAACTAAGCGGCGTAAGGTTTAATTATGCCCAAAAGAAGCTGGCCCTTCTGAAAAAAGATCAAATCGTCACCAAAGCGCAGGCGCTAAGCCTTCAGGAAGAAAACGTCTTGTTGCTTTACAGCACCAATGATAGAGCGGCTAAGGATGCCGTTTTGCAGTTTGAGACAATGCTTGAAGATATGAAATGGGGAACTAAATTTGTGAACCTGGCAGAGAGTAGTATCCCCGATTACAAATCCTATGATATCGTGATAATTCTGCTTTCCGATCTTTCTCACGTAGGCGATGCGATAATAGATATCTGCAACTGGGTGAGAAACGATGGCGGCAACGTTTATTTCCCTCTTACTCTGGATAAAAACGCTCATTCTTCTGCTATAGAAAACAGAATTGGTATTGCTGTAGCCAATGAATATACCTATGTAGGTTCGATTTATATTGATCCCGATTTTATGATCGGCGGCGGAAAATCTTATGTGGTGACCGATGCTTATGAATCGGCCAGAACCGTGCAGCTTAATCCTGAGATGACTACCGTTTACGCTCGTGTGAATAGTGAAGACGGAGTGCCTGTTATATGGAAGGCTAAGTATGGCAAGGGCACCTTTGTTGTAAATAATTTCGGTATGTGTGATAAGGCTTATCGCGGCTTCTTTTCTGCATCGCTCAGCCTTTTCGGAGATGTTGCGCTATATCCTGTTATAAACGGTTCCACCTTTTATCTGGATGATTTTCCCTCTCAGATACCGGAGGGCCACAACGAATATATCAGCCGAGATTTCGGCACCACCGTGCGAGATTTTTATATCAATATCTGGTGGCCCGATATGATGAATCTCGCGGATAAATACGGAGTAAAGTACACGGGCCTTGCTATTGAGTGCTACGACGACGCGGTGGACGGCACCACCGATGCCAGCCCCGACACTGGCACCTTCCTTAACTTCGGTAATATGTTGCTTCGCAAGGGCGGAGAGCTTGGCTACCACGGATATAATCACCAGCCGCTTTGCCTTGGCAACAAAGATTACAAGGGCATTTTTGATTACAAGACCTGGAACGATAACGCGTCTATGGTGAAGGCGTTCCGGCATCTTGTGGATTTTTGTGATGAACTTTTTCCCGATGTGGGTATGTCGGTCTACGTGCCGCCATCCAACCTTCTTTCGGAGGAAGGCAGGC
This sequence comes from Acutalibacteraceae bacterium, assembly GCA_045644025.1. GTDB lineage: Bacteria > Bacillota > Clostridia > Oscillospirales > Acutalibacteraceae > JAZRGE01. The sequence goes on from JAZRGE010000063.1 coordinate 9,812, forward strand.
AGATGCTAATAAAAGAGTTCCCCATGATAAGAACTCTTTCGGGAATCTATCTGCCCGACGACGTGTTGGATTTCTGCTTGCTTCAGGAATATGAGGTGGATGAGAACGGCGTCGTGGATCAGCCGCGTATTGTATCCGGCTGTGCCTTGGATGATTTTATGACAATGGGTGCTATGTCGGAACTTAATATGCACTATGTGAACAATCATTTCACCCATCCCGATGATGCTCTGGACCCGGAACGCGGTGCAGAAATGGGCTGGAAAGCGCTAAGAAACAGCTTTGATGATTATATGAATTGGCTATATACATCGGCCCCCAATCTTCGCAATTTCACGGGCACAGAGTTTTCGGCAGCGGTGCAGCGCTGGGCAGCCATAGCTCCCAAGACCGAGACCTTTAGCGATAAGATGGTGATCACCATCGAGAATTTCTATGATGATGCTCAATTTTTAATAAGATTTAATGATAAAAAGCCGGGCACGGTAAAGGGCGGGGAACTGACTCACCTCACAGGGGATCTTTATTGCCTGTCTGCCGATAAGTCAACCGTTACCGTGAACTTTAAGTAGGAGCAAAAAGTGAGAATTTGTTTGATTCTGGAAGGGTGCTATCCCTATATCAACGGCGGTGTTTCCACCTGGATGCATCAATATATCAATGAGATGCCCGAGCACGAATTTGTGCTCTGGGTTATTGGTGCTAAAGCTGAAGATAAGGATAAATTTGTTTATACTCTGCCACCAAACGTGGTGGAGGTGCAGCAGGTCTTTCTGGATGATGCTCTGCGTGTTAAGGATAGCGGTGTTTTCGATTATCAGTTCAGCGAGGAAGAAAAGCAGGCTCACAAAGATCTTGTGGCCTCTAACAAGCCTGATTGGGACTTGCTCTTTCAGCTATATCAGGTGAAGAAGATAAATCCGATGGCATATCTTAAAAGCCAGAGCTTTTTGGAGACTTTAACCGAGAGCTGCCTCAACGATTTTCCCTTTATTGCTTTTTCGGATGCTTTTCATTCGGTGCGCTCCAGGCTTTTGCCGGTGCTTTATCTTATGGGTACGCCGATTCCCAAAGCCGATTGCTACCACGCCATATGCACAGGCTACGGTGGCTTGCTGGCCTCCATGGGTGCCTACATATATAATAAGCCCCTGCTGCTCACCGAGCACGGCATCTACACCCGCGAAAGGGAAGAGGAGATAATTCGCGCCAAATGGGTGGCCAGAGCCTTCAAACCCCATTGGATAGATTTCTTCTATATGCTTTCCGATCTGACTTATGCCCGTGCTTTTAGAGTTACATCGCTTTTCACAAGGGCTATGTATACCCAGATAGATATGGGCTGTGCCCCCGAAAAGTGCCGAGTGATAGAAAACGGCATAAGCTACGAAAAACTTTGCAACATACCCTTAAAGGAAGAAGACGGAATAGTGGATATCGGCGCTGTTGTGCGCCTGGCACCTATCAAGGATATCAAGACTATGATCTATGCCTTCTTCGAGCTCACCTGCCGCAAGGATAATGTGCGCCTGCACATTATGGGCGGTGTGGACGATCAGGAGTATGCCGATGAATGCTATGCGCTGGTGAAGCAGCTAAACCTGGAAGATAAAATAATCTTTACCGGTCGAGTGAATATAATCGAATATTTTGAAAAGTTAGACTTCACGTTGCTCACCAGTATTTCCGAAGGTCAGCCCCTTTCGGTGCTGGAATCCTTTGCCGCAAGGCGGCCTTGTGTGACCACCGACGTGGGATGCTGCAACGAACTGCTAAACGGCAAACCCGAAGATAAGCTGGGCAAGGCGGGATATTTTGTGCCGCCTATGCAGCGCGAAAAACTGGCTGATGCAATGGAAATGCTTTGCGATTCCAGAGAGCTTAGGCTCAAGATGGGCGAGATAGGCCAAAGAAGAGCCTACGAATATTTCCGATATAATATTATGCTCACAAAATATAGAGATCTTTATAAAGAGGTGGAAACCGAGTGGCAGGCATAGGCTTTGAATTGAAAAAGCTTTTCAATAAAAAAGGTGTGTTTAATACTGCTAAGGCATATGGCTATGCGGCTGTTATTTGTGCAGGCCCAATGCTCCTTGGTGTTATTCTGCTGCTTGGTATTATGGCGTTGTGCAGTTTGTTTGGTGTGGGCACCCACACTCGCGAGCTGCTTATATGTATGATCACCTACACCCTTTTGGCCTCTGTTACCATTTCATCCTTCTTCTCGATGGTTGTCACCAGATATGTGGCAGACATGCTTTTCGAAGAAAAGAATCACGCCGTGCTCCCTGCCTTTTGGGGCTCTTCCTGCATAATGATGGCTGTGGGCAGCGTGCTTTATGGAATATTTCTTGTTTTTTCGGGTGCCACGTTGGTGCAGGGTATTTTCTGCTTCACCCTTTTTAACGAGCTTATTCTGGTCTGGAACGCTATGAGCTTCCTTTCGGCCATTAAGGATTATAAGGGGATATTCCTTTCTTTCTTGGCATCGGTAGCCGTTTCTATTATTCTTGGTGCGCTGCTGCTTTGGCTTAAATTCCCTGTGGTAGAATCGCTTTTGTTTGCCGTTTCGGTGGGCTACGGAGTGATGCTCGTGTGGGATATCATATTGCTCCATCGTTATTTCCCGCACACGGAGCTTGGCGCATTCACCTTCTTAAAGTGGATAGATGCTTTTCTACCCTTGGCGCTTTCGGGCTTCTTTATGAACATCGGAATGTTTTCCCATTTAGTGATTATGTGGTTCTCCGATATCAGCGTTCACGTTCACGGCCTTTTCTACGGCGCCCCTTGGCATGATGTGCCGGCTCTTCTGGCTTTTATGACAGCTCTTATGACAACTGTAAACTTCGTGGTTTCCGTGGAAGTGAATTTCTATCCTAAATATCGAAATCACTATAGCCTTTACAACGATAAAGGCACCATAAAGGATATCCTGCAATCAGAAAAGGAGATGCTTGGCACTCTTAAGACCGAGATCTTCTACACCTCTCTAAAGCAGCTTTTGTTCACAGCCGCCTGCATTGCTTTGGGCGGATATCTGTTGGATCTGCTGCCTTTGGGCTTCAACGAGATTATGCGCGGATATTTCCGCACACTTTGCGTGGCCTACGGCCTTTATGCTATAGGTAATATGCTTATGCTCATATTGCTCTATTTCACCGATTATAAAGGGGCCTGCATCACAACAGGCATATTTGCGGTGGCCACCATCGTGCTCACGGTGATATCTCTGTTCCTCCCCAACGTTTATTATGGCTTTGGCTTTTTGCTGGCCTCTATGATATTTACCGTGGCGGTGGCATTAAGGTTGGATTATTTCACAAAAAAGCTTTCTTATTATATCTTATCGGTGCAGCCGCTTGTGGCCGAGGATCGCTCGGGAATGTTTGCACGGCTTGGCACTTATTTGGAAAAAAGGTTTGAAAGGAGATAAAAGGGAATGAAGAAAATTTTATCTGTGGCTTTGTCGGCGGTGCTGCTGTTCTCCCTTGCAGGCTGCAATCAGATGGGGGAAGTGATGGGTTCCCAATTTGGCACCACCATTAATCCCGAGGACATACAGAGCGAAGAGAGCATACATCTCCGCGATAAGAACCTTTTATATGATCAGTATGAGGACACCGAGATCGTCACAATGTATCTCACCGTCTCCAGCGGCAACGAAGGTGAGGGAACAAATCATACCTGGGAAGAGATTAACACCTATTCGGCCTATGACTACGACAGAATGGGCGTGGATCGCTATAAGGTGGCAGGCCTTCTCCAGGTTGGCGATGAGAACGGATTGGTAGCCGGTGAATTCGGCTATGGCCAGATGGCGCCCAACTGCACTGTGCAGATAAGGGGTCAGTCTTCCAGCCGAAATCCCCAGAAGAACTATAAGATAGCTATTAAAGACAACAAAGGTGATTGGCGTGGCCAGACTACCATTGCTCTTAATAAGCATCAGGGCGATGGCCTGCGCTTCAGGAACAAGTTGGCCTTTGATCTGCTGGCCCACGTTGATGAACTTATGGGCCTGCGCACCACGTTTGTTCGCCTTTACGTGAAGGATACCACCAAGGGCGGAAACGCTAAATTCGAAGATTACGGCATCTACACTCAGGTTGAGCAGCTTAATAAGACTGCGCTTAAGGCCCACGGCCTGGATAATCGCGGCCACCTCTATAAGGTGAACCTTTGCGAATTTTATTGCTACGAGGATATAATCGTCACTAAAGACGATCCCCGATATGATGTTAAGAAATTCGAAGAAATTCTGGAAATTAAGGGCGACGACGACCACACCAAGCTTATCAATATGTTGAAATTGGTGAACGATTACTCTATCCCCATAGAGCAGATTCTGGAAGAGCATTTTGATATGGAAAATATCGCCTATTGGATGGCCTTCAACCTGCTCTTCGGCAACGTGGACACCCAAAGCCGAAACTTTTATCTCTACAGCCCTCAGAATATCGATAGATGGTACATACTCCCCTGGGATATGGACGGTATGCTTTTGAGAAACGAATATTCTATTGTTGGACGAGTGGACTACGAGGAATGGGAGAGCGGTGTGAGCAACTATTGGGGTAACGTGCTGTTCCAGCGTTGCCTCAGATCCGAGACCTATCGCAAGGCTTTGGATGATGCTATGAACGATCTCAGGCAGGTGTTGAACGCCGAGCTGGTTAGTTCCTACGTGGATAAATACGCCTCCTTGCTTAAGCCCCTTTTATATAAGGGCAGAGATCTCACCTATATTCGCCTCACCAAGCCCCAGTACGACAAGGTGGTAGCAGGTATTAACAGCGAGATAGAAGATAACTACAAGCGCTATAAGGAATCGCTGGAGAAGCCCACACCTTTCTATATCGGTGTTCCGCAGAAGGTAGACGACGGCTACACCGTGGTATGGGATCCTTCCTTCGATTTTAAGGGCGAAGATATCACCTACACGTTCGAACTGGCCACCGATTATGAATATAAAAACGTGATATTCAAGCAGGAAAATTTCGCTATTCCTTCTATGAAGATGGATAAGCTGCCGGCAGGTCAGTATTTTATGCGCATCTATGCCAAGAACGAGAGCGGAAAGAGCCAGTGCGCCTTTGATTACTACGTGCTTGAAAAAGGAAAGGTCTATGGTACCAAGAGCTTTTATATAGATAAAGACGGCAAGGTGGTGGAGGATATATATGTCGAAACCTGAGCGATACAGAAATGAATGGAAGTATCTGATAGATACTTCCCAAAAAGAACTCATCTGTAAGCGCCTGGATCCCTTGCTCACCTTGGATAAGCATGCCAAAAACGGCGGATATATGCTGCGAAGTCTTTATTTCGAAGACGTTTACAAATCGGCCTACGAAGAAAAGGATGCAGGCGTGCTGAAGAGAAAGAAATATCGTATTCGCATTTATGATTGCGGCGATAGCAGCATTAAGCTGGAGCGAAAAAAGAAATTCGGCGCATATATCTTTAAGGAGTCGGCCTCTCTCACCAAAGAGGAAGTCTATAAGATATTGGATGGAGATTATGAGTTTCTGCTCCATAGCGATCAGCCTCTTTGCAGAGAGTTCTACGTGGAATGTGTGAGCAATATGATGCGCCCGCGCACTATAGTGGACTACGACCGAGAGCCCTGGGTGTTGGATGAGGGCACGGTGCGTATCACCTTTGATATGGATGTGCGAGCCGCGATAGGCAGCTAC
>JAZRGE010000064.1:0-8119 GCA_045644025.1 Acutalibacteraceae bacterium
CACCGCCATTTTATCCAAATGGAACAATATTGATTTTATAAATCTGGGCTTCTCGGGCAGCTGCCTTGGCGAGCCGCTGATGGCCGAATATCTCACAGGCATAGATTGCAGCCTGTTCTTTATGGCCTATGATGGCAACGCTCCAAGCCTTGAATATCTGGAAAAGACCCATTATCCTTTTTATGAGGCATACCGCAGAGTTAAAAAGGACGTGCCGATAGTTTTTATGTCGGTGCCCTGCTTTGAAAACTATCCCAACGCTCGGCAAAGCCGCGATCTTATAAAGGGATCATATGAAAAGGCTTGCCGAAGCGGCGATAAGAACGTCTATTTCCTGGATGGCGAAACTCTTTTTGGCGAAAAGGATAGGGAAATATGCACCGTGGAGGGCATCCACCCCAACGACCTTGGCTTTTATCGCATAGCCGAGGCCATCAAAGATTTGTTTGATAAAATCGGTTTATGATATTATAAAAAAAGCGCCCTGCTTGGCAGGGCGCTTAATATTTATCGGTTTAGCCGATTATCAGGCTTTCGCCATCCATTTCGGCAGGCTTTTCTATGCCGAGCATTTCGAGCATTGTGGGAGAGATATCGCAGAGCTTGCCGCCTTCGGCCTTAAGCACACAATCCTGGCCCACCACGCAGAAGGGAACAAGGTTGGTGGTGTGGGCGGTGAAGGGAGTGCCATCGGCTTCAAACATCTTATCGGCGTTGCCGTGGTCGGCAGTGATGATTGCGCGGCCGCCCATCTTAAGGGTGGCTTCCACAACCTGTCCAACACAGTTGTCCACAGTCTCAACAGCCTTCACAGCGGCATCAAACACACCTGTGTGGCCCACCATATCGCAGTTGGCGAAATTAAGGATCACCACATCGTAGTTGCCGCTCTCGATCCTGCCCACAACCTCGGCGCAAACTTCGTTGGCGCTCATTTCGGGCTTAAGATCAAAGGTGGAAACATCGGGAGTGGGGATAAGAGCTCTATCCTCGCCGGGGAACATAACTTCCTCGCCGCCGTTGTAGAAGAAGGTGACGTGGGCATATTTTGTTGTCTCGGCAATGCGGAGCTGTGTGAGCCCTGCTTTGGAGATGGTCTCGCCCATTGTCATTGTGAGAACTTTAGGAGCAAATGCGATCTTCACGTTGGGCATTGTAGCATCGTATTCTGTCATACACACGTAGAAGAGATTTTTAATATCCTTCTTGCGTGCAAAGCCGGTGAATTCGGGATCCACAAAAGCACGGGTGATCTCACGGGCTCTATCGGGGCGGAAGTTGAAGAAAACAACGCTGTCGTTATCTCCGATAGCCTGGCCGCCTGCGCACACGGTGGGAATCACGAACTCGTCGGTCAGATTCTTGCCGTCGCCATCAATGGTCTCGTAGGATTTCTTGATAGCGGCCACGGGATCTTCTGTCATAATACCGTCGCCGTAAACAGCGGCTGCATAGAATTTTTCCACTCTATCCCACTGGGTATCGCGGTCCATTCCGTAGTAGCGGCCTGCCAGAGTGGCAATGGCGCCCACGCCGATCTCGTCTATCTTATTAATAAGCTCCTGCACGTAGCCTGCACCCGAAGTGGGAGCAACGTCGCGACCATCAAGCAGGCAATGAACGTAGACCTTCTTAAGGCCGTTCTTCTTGGCCATTTCCAGCAGAGCATAAAGATGCTCGTTGTGGCTGTGCACGCCGCCATCAGAAACAAGGCCCATCAGGTGGAGTGCGCTATCGTTGGCCTTGCAGTTTTCAATAGCGGCCAGCAGAGTCTCGTTGGCAAAAAAATCGCCATCCTTAATGGATTTGGTGATGCGGGTGAGCTCCTGATAAACCACGCGGCCTGCGCCGATGTTGGTGTGGCCCACTTCGCTGTTGCCCATCTGGCCGTCGGGCAGACCCACGTCCATTCCCGAAGCACCGATAGCGGTGAAGGGATTGGATGCAAAGATCTTATCCAGATTAGGGGTGGCGGCAACGTGGATCGCATTGGCATTATTCTTTTCTGCAATGCCGAAGCCATCCATTATAATAAGTACCAAAGGCTTTTTCATGGGGAATCTCCTTCTTAAAAATAGGGCGGAAACGGTGTTTCCGCCCTTTTTATTTTGTTGGGATCAGTTGTTGGATGCAGCAGCAACAATAGCAGCGAAATCGGGAGCCTTAAGGGGAGCGCCGCCGATAAGACCACCATCAACGTTGATCTTCTTCACAAGCTCGTCTGCATTGCCGGCGTTCATAGAGCCGCCGTACTGGATGGTAACAGTCTCAGCCACTTCTGCGCCATAGGCTTCTGCAATGGCTGCACGAACGTATCCGTTGCCTTCGTCGGCCTGGTCGGCAGTGGCGGTGACACCTGTGCCGATAGCCCAAACGGGCTCATAAGCGATGATCACGTTCTTAAGCTGCTCGGCCGAAACGTTGGTGAGAGCCATCTTGGTCTGATATTTCAGCAAAGTCTCGGTGTAGCCCAGCTCGCGCTGCTCCAAAGTCTCACCCACGCAAACGATAGCGGTGAGGCCTGCATTAAGAGCGGCAAGGGTGCGAAGGTTCACAGTCTGATCAGTCTCGCCGAAATACTGCCTTCTTTCGCTGTGGCCGATAACAACGTATTTAACGCCTGCTTCTGTGAGCATCTCGGCAGAGATCTCACCGGTGTAGGCACCGCTGGCCTTGAAGTGAACGTTCTCAGCGCCGATGCAGATATTGGAGCCCTTAGCTGCCTCAACAGCAGCAGGGATATCAATAAAGGGAACGCAGAGCACAACATCGCACTTGGCATCCTTCACCAGGGGCTTCATCTCTTCGATAAGAGCGGCTGCCTGGGCGGGAGTCTTATTCATTTTCCAGTTGCCTGCGATAACAGCTTTTCTAGTTTCTTTTCTCATTTTGATTACCTCTTATTTGTCGTTAAGAGCTGCGATACCGGGAAGCTCCTTGCCCTCGAGGAATTCAAGGGAAGCACCGCCGCCGGTGGAGATGTGAGTCATCTTATCGCCAAAGCCCAGAGTGTTAACAGCAGCTGCGGAGTCGCCACCGCCGATAACTGTCACAGCGTCGGTCTCGGCCATAGCAGCAGCAACAGAGATGGTGCCTGCAGCCAGAGTGGGGTTCTCGAACACGCCCATAGGTCCGTTCCAAACAACAGTCTTAGCGCTCTTAACAGCCTCGGCAAAGAGTTCGCGAGTCTTGGGGCCGATATCCATACCTTCCATATCCTCGGGGATCTTATCGGCATCCACAACGATAGTCTCGATAGGAGCATCGATGGGGTTGGGGAATTCCTTAGCCACAACGCAATCGATGGGGAGAAGGATCTTAACGCCCTTCTCTTCGGCCTTCTTGAGCATATCTGCGCAATATTCGATCTTCTCTTTATCAAGCAGGGATTTGCCAACGCCGTAGCCCTTAGCAGCAAGGAAGGTGTAGGCCATACCGCCGCCGATGATAAGAGTATCGGCCTTGTTGAGCAGGTTCTCGATAACAGTGAGCTTATCGGCAACCTTAGCGCCGCCGAGAATGGTGACAAAGGGACGAACGGGGGCATCTACAGCGTTGCCCAGATACTGAAGTTCCTTACCGATAAGGTAGCCTGCAACAGCTTCCTTAACATGGGATACAACACCCACGGTGGAGCAATGAGCTCTGTGTGCGGGGCCGAATGCATCGTTCACAAAAATATCAGCCAGAGAGCCCAGCTCGGCAGAAAGAACTTCGCCGTTCTTAGTCTCTTCGGCACGGTAGCGGGTGTTCTGGAGAAGAACAACATCGCCATCCTGCATATTAGCAACTGCGGCCTTGGCGTTCTCGCCTACCACGTTATCATCTGCTGCAAAGATAACTTCCTTGCCCAGCTTCTCGGAAAGCCTTTTTGCAACAGGCTCCAGGCTGAGCTCGGGCTGAGGCTCGCCCTTGGGCTTGCCCATATGGGAGCAAAGGATCACTCTGCCGCCCTCTTCGATAAGCTTTTTGATGGTGGGCAGTGCGGCGTTGATGCGGTTTTCATCGGTGATAACACCGTTCTTAAGCGGAACATTGAAATCGCAACGAACAAGTACGCGCTGTCCTTTAACATTGATGTCGTCAACAGTCTTTTTATTGAATGCTGCCATTGAGATAACTCCCTTTCTTTTTTGGTTTTTCCAATAGATTATTTTACAACATATTGGCAAAATTTTCAATGCCATTTGGCATTATTTTTTCATTTTTTCCGCAATTTCTCAAAAAATTCCTGCATCAGCGCGCGGCTTTCGGCTTCGCAGCAGCCGGCCGTGATTTTGGGGCCCGATGAACAGGGTAAATGAGCCATATTCAGCACCGAGCCAAGGCAGCCTGCGTCTTTATCGGCCGCGGCATAAACCACTCTGCCCACTCGGGAAGAAACGATCGCTCCCGAGCACATGGGGCAGGGCTCCAGGCTCACGTAGAGGGTGCAATCACTAAGGCGCCAATCGCCTATATTTTTTGCGGCGGCTTCTATCGCACTGAGCTCGGCGTGGCCCAAGGGGGAATTTGCCCCTTCGCGGGTGTTGCGGCCACGGCCGATTATTTCGCCGTTCTTCACCACCACAGCTCCCACGGGCACCTCTCCCGCATCCAACGCAGCTCTCGCCTCGGCCAAGGCCTCAGCCATAAAAATTTCGTCTTCTCTCATATTGTAAACTCCGTAAGCACTACTTGTGCGATAGTTATAATCAAAAAGATTATCATGCACGGGGAAAGGAAGAAGGCCGCTGCCTTGCCCTTGCCCGATAATCCCTGCTCGTAGCTGAGGCGGAAAGCATCACGGTCTTTCTTTACAAATAGTATAAATCCAATAATGCCCAACCCAAGCATAATGCCATACATTACTATATTGAAAGCTATTAATGATTCATTTGCGAGATATTTTGAAAGATAGGTTGTGGCCACCGATATGCCATTGCTCAAAAAATGAATGACGCAGGCAGGCCAGATAGAATTGGTGGCAACCACGGCGTAGCCCATTAAAATGCCCATCAAAAAAGCCGAGGGGATCTGGCTTAAATTGCCGTGCATCAGGCCAAAAAGCAGGGCCGACACCACCACGGCAAAGGGCTCAGAAACGTTGCGAAGCAGGCCCAGCACAATGCCGCGGAAGGCAAATTCCTCCGCCAAAGCGGGCACAACGCAAACGGTGATCACAATCAGCACCACGCCCCAAACGCCCGTGGGCAGCGCTCCGATCATATCTTCCACCGTGTTGTCAGCGTAGTTCACAACACTTTCAAACATTCCTGCCGCCAAGTTTGCCACTCCGCAGGCACCAAGTCCTGCCAAAATAAGGGGCAGGGTCTTGCCCTTTTCGGGGGCGCCCATCCTAAGCGCCGAAAGAGGCCTTTGGCCATAAAAAACCGAGGAAAGAATAAAAGGCAGAGTGAAGATAAGAAAGCTCACCACGGCCTGATATATCCAAATCCCCGGCGCTGTGCCAAAAAAAGCATAGAAGCTGTTTGCATCAAAGCCCATAAGTAGGGGCATAAATTCAAGAGCAAGAGAAAGTATCCAAGGCAGAACAGAAAAGATTATAAGACCGCCGCCAATGGCATTTCCCGCCCGCCGAGCACGATATTTCTGGGCAAAAACAGCCTCAGCCGAAGCCTCCCCCAGGGGAGACCTCGGCTGTGTATTATTTTGGTTATTATTATACGGGCTGTAATAATTCATATTATTCGACCTCGGTGATCTCTTCCTCGATTACCTCTTCTTCGGGCTCTTCCACGCCCACTTCGGCAGCATCGGCCTCGGCGGCTTCGGGAGCCACGGTTTCTTCTTCATCGTCGTGAGGGGTGGGGGAGATAGAGAGCACCTTCTCGCCGTCGTCCAGTCTCATCACGCGAACACCCTTAGAGGGGCGTGCAAACTGGCTTATCTCGGCCACAGCCACACGGATAATAACACCGTTGGAGGCAATGATAATGATATCTTCCTCTTCATCATGAACCACCTTAACAGCGGCCACCTTGCCGTACTTTTCGGTGCGGTAGTTGGTGATACCCTTACCGCCTCTGGTCTGAACACGATAATCATCGTATTCGCTCTTGCGGCCGTAGCCTGTCTCGGTGATGGTGAGCAGCTTACCGCCCTCTTCACAAACAGCCATATCGATCACGTAATCGCCGGGCTTGGTCTTGATAGCGCGCACACCGCGGGCATTTCGTCCCATGGGGCGCACGTCATCCTCGTGGAAGCGGATAGCCATACCATCGTGGGTGGCCACGATAAGGGTATCGTCTCCACCTGTGAGTCTTACCCAGCAAAGCTCGTCGTCTTCGTCCAGGCCAATGGCAATAATACCTGTTTTGCGGATGTTCTTGAATTCCACAAGCTGAGTTCTCTTAATGGTGCCGTTTTTGGTGACCATTGTGACGTACTTATCTTCGTCCACTTCGGCAAAGGTGAGCAGCACGGTGATCTTCTCATTGGGCATCAAGGGCAGCAGGTTCACGATGTTCATACCCTTGGCCGTGCGGCTGCCTTCGGGAATCTCGTAGGCACGCATTTTGTAAACACGGCCCAGATTGGAGAAGAGCATCACGTAGTCGTGGGAATGGCAGGTAAACATATCGCCCACAAGGTCGTCTTCGCGGGTTGTCATACCCGTGATACCCCTGCCGCCGCGGTGCTGGGCAGAATAGGTATCGCAGGGAAGGCGCTTAATATAGCCCTTTTCGCTCATTGTGAGCACGCACTCTTCTCTGGGGATAAGATCTTCTATATCCACTTCGCCTGCTACGTCGGTGATCTCGGTGCGGCGGTCGTCGGAATATTTGTCTCTAAGATTAAGGGAATCGGTCTTCACGATATCCAGCACTCTCTTGTGATCGGCCAGAATCTCTTGGCATTCCTTGATAAAGGCCAGCTTTTCGGCCAATTCATCCTCTATCTTCTGCTTTTCGAGACCTGCCAGCTTGCCCAACTGCATCTGCACGATAGCGGTGGTCTGCACGTCGTCGAAATCAAACCTTTCGGCCAATCTCTCCTTGGATTCGGGGATTGTCTTGGAGGTGCGGATTATGGAGATGACTTCATCGATAAAATCGATAGCCTTCTTGAGTGCTTCCAGAATGTGGGCGCGCTCCTGAGCCTTCTTCATATCAAAACGGGTGCGGCGCTCGATTATCTCGCACTGGAAATCAATGCTGTTCTGCAGCATCTCTTTAAGGGTGAGTATCTGAGGCTTACCGTTCACAATAGCGATAAGATTGGCGCCAAAGGTAGTCTGCAGCTCGGTGTAGGAGAAGAGCTTATTGAGCACCACCTGGGGATTGGCATCGCGCTTAATATCCACCACGATGCGAATACCGCCATCGCGCTTGGAGGAGTAGTCCACCACGTCGTCGATACCTTCCACACGCTTTTCGGAGGCCAGATCATAGATCTTCTTAACCAAAGCCTCTTTGCGCACCTTATAGGGGATCTCGGTGATCACGATGCGGAACTTGCCGTTGGCCATCTCTTCGATCTCTGTTTTGCCGCGCACGATTATCTTGCCCTTGCCGGTGGCATAGGCAGCGCGAATACCGCTGCGGCCCATGATAATACCGCCTGTGGGGAAATCGGGGCCCTTGATGTGCTGGCAGAGCTCTTCAAGCTCGGCTTCGGGATTATCGATAAGGCAGCACATAGCATCGATTGCCTCGCCCAGATTGTGGGGAGGAATCTCGGTGGCCATACCAAAGGCAATACCGCTGGAGCCGTTCACCAAAAGCTGGGGGAAACGCACGGGAAGCACAGTGGGCTCCTTAAGGCGATCATCGTAGTTGGGCACGAAATCAACCGTGTCTTTATCGATATCGTCCAGCATGTTCAGCGAAAGGCGATTCATTTTAGATTCGGTGTAGCGGTAGGCGGCGGCAGGGTAGCCGTCGATATTACCGAAGTTGCCGTGGCCATCTATAAGCGGATAGCGCAGGGAGAAATCCTGAGCCATACGCACCATGGCATCATAAACCGAAGCATCACCGTGGGGATGATAGCGGCCCAGCACGGTACCAACTGTGTCGGCACACTTACGATAGGCCTTATCGGGGGTGAGTCCGTTTTCATACATAGTGTAAAGTATGCGGCGGTGAACAGGCTTCAAACCGTCTCGCACGTC
>JAZRGE010000065.1:0-3609 GCA_045644025.1 Acutalibacteraceae bacterium
TCCAGCCTTGCTTCGATAACAGCACCTTTGGCGCGGCGATCGGGGTTGGCCTTCAGCTCCAGCATATCGGCAACAAGAATAACACTTTCAAGCAGGTTATCCAAACCTGCACCCGTCTTAGCCGAAACGGGCACGCAGATAACATCTCCGCCCCATTCTTCGGGAACAAGAGAATGCTCTGTGAGCTGCTGCTTGATCCTATCGGGGTTAGCTTCGGGTTTATCCATTTTATTAATAGCCACAACGATCTGCACGTTGGCAGCCTTTGCGTGGTTGATAGCTTCGATTGTCTGGGGCATAATGCCGTCGTCGGCAGCCACAACAAGGATAGCAATATCGGTTACCATAGCGCCGCGCTGACGCATAGATGTGAATGCGGCGTGGCCGGGAGTATCCAGGAAGGTGATATTCCTGGCGTTGACGCCCACCTTATAAGCACCGATATGCTGTGTAATACCACCGGCTTCGGTGGATGTAACAGCCGAATGGCGAATAGCATCAAGCAAAGAAGTCTTACCGTGGTCAACGTGGCCCATAACAACAATAACGGGATCTCTGGGCTTAAGGTCTTCAGCGGTATCTTCGGTGATATCCATAATTCTTTCTTCGATGGTAACTGTAACAGCCTTTTTGATCTTGGCGCCCATTTCAAGCACAACAAGCTCGGCTGTATCATAATCGATGGTCTGGTTCACAGATGCCATCATGCCCATCTTCATAAGTTCTTTAATAACTTCAGCAGCAGTCTTCTTAAGGGCGGCTGCAAGCTCACCAACAGTGATCTCATCACCCACAGTGACAGTGATAGGAGTCTTTTTAATGCGCTCAAGCTGCATTCTGCGCATCTTATCGGCCTCAGATTCCCTCTTGGCACCCTGAGGACGCTTATAATCCTGAGATTTCTGCTTGATCTTCTGCTTACGCTGCATCGAATCCTTCATAACGTTATCGGGTGCGATGCGCTCGTACTTTTCGTTGAACTTATCCATCTCCACATAGGAGCCACGGGTATCCACGCGCCTGATCTCGGCAGGTCCGCGGTTGGGGGCAGCGCCGGCCTGCTTTTCCTTTTTGGGGCGGGGAGGTATCACAACCTGATCCGCACTCTTCTGGGGTGCAGAATCAGCCTTAGGTGCATTTTCCTTTTTGGGCTCTGCGGCAGCCTTGGGGGCCTCTGCAGCAGCCTTCTGGGCAGCCAGCATAGCGGCTATTTCGGCCTGCTGAGCCAATTTTGCAGCCTTTTCGGCATCGCGGGCAGCGGCTCTCTTGGCCCTTGCCTGCTCACCTAATTCAAAATATCTATCAAAGCTCTCAACAGAATGATTCTTGGTGAGAACATCGAAAATAACATCCAGTTCTTCTTCCACAAGAGCAGTCATGCTCTTCTTGGGCTCTTCGAAATAATCCTTCAAAAGGTCTACAACTTCTTTGCTCTGGATCTCGAAATCCTTTGCGACCTCATGAATTCGGTATTTGATCATCATATGGCAAATCCCCCTGTTATTTAAGTAATTCTTCAGATTTTTTGGCAAAGCCTTCATCGGCCACGCCAATCACACCGGCAATTCTGCCCGTGGCATCCGAAAATTGCTGAAGGGTAAACGGAGCGCGTATCACCGGAATATTCCCGGCGGCAAAGCGAAGTTCTTTCTCAGTCTTGGCGCTGATATCCTTTGCTATCACCGCAAGAAAGATCTTGCTTTTTTTCATTTCCTGCAGGGTATCATTGGTGCCGAAAATCAACTTATTGGCCTTTCTGGCAATACCCATCAACGAAAGAAACGGTTCATTGGGCACAGTCCGATATCTCCTCTTCAAGTGCTTTATACACATTCTCCGAAACTTTGCAGGAGAAAGCCTTATCCAGCCTGTGAGCCTTTGCGGCCTTAGCCAGGCAGGCCTTATCTTTGCAGATATAAGCTCCCCTACCTGCGGCGCGGGACGTGAGATCGGCAAATATTTCGCCATCTTTATTCTTCACAATTCGCACCATTTCGGTCTTGTTCTTCATTTCGCCGCAGCCGATACACATTCTGAGCGGCAGTTTTCTTGGTTTTCCCATTATTATTCCTCAATGTTGAGCATAGAGGGCTCGAAATATCCGCTTTCGGGGCGAATATCTATCTTCCAGCCGGTGAGACGAGCGGCAAGACGAACGTTCTGGCCCTTGTTGCCGATAGCAAGAGAAAGCTGGCTATCGGGAACCGTTACACGGCAGACCTTGGGATCCTCGCTCTCGATCTCCACGCTGATAACCTTTGCAGGAGAAAGAGATTCGGCGATGAACTTAGCAGGATCTTCATCGTAGCGCACGATATCAATTTTCTCGCCTGCAAGCTCTTCGATGATCTTATTAACACGGGCGCCTCTCTGGCCAATACAAGCACCGATAGCATCTATCTGATCATCGGAAGACCAAACAGCCATCTTTGTGCGAGAGCCTGCCTGACGGGAAACCGACTTGATCTCGATAATACCATCCACGATTTCGGGAACTTCCATCTCGAAAAGCCTCTTAACAAGGCCGGGATGAGTTCTGGAGATGATGGCCTTGGGGCCCTTCTCAGTCTCCTTAACGTCGGCAATATAGACCTTGATATGGTCGCCTTCGGTGAGTTCTTCGCCGGGAACCTGCTCAGCCTTGGGAAGGATCACATCGTTGCGGCCGATCTGGATAGCGGCGTTGCCTGTTTTGGGATCGATGCTGTGAACAACAGCGGTGACCAGCTCCTTATTATGGCTCTGGAACTCGGCCATAGAGATATCCTTTTCGGCAGAGCGAACACCCTGGCGGATAACGTGCTTAGCTGTTTGTGCAACGATGCGGCCAAACTGCTTTGTATCCAGCTCTATGCGAACAAAATCGCCAACCTTGGGCTCTTTAAGGAACTTTTCGGCCTGGGCAACGGTGAGCTGGGTGTGCTCATCATCCACAACTTCAACAACTTCTTTATTGAGATAAACATCGAAACGCTGAGTCTCAGTATCGATTTCGCAGACCACAACATCTTTTCCGCCGTAGTCTTTTCTGGCGGCCACGGTGATGGCAGATGCGATCTTTTCGGCAAGATAGCTCACAGGAACGCCTTTTTCTGCCTCCATCATTTTAAGTGCTTCAAAAAATTCTTTATTCATTTTTCCTGATTCCTCCAAATTTCGGATATTAATTTATATTTCTTCTACGAGCTTTACCGAGGAGATGCTCTCCTTGGGAAAATCCATATTATTTCCTTCGATCTCGATGGCAACCGACTGATCGTAGCTTAAAAGCACACCTTCGAATTCCTTCTTGCCATCCACGGGTCGGATAGTCTTTACTCTTATCACTTTTCCCTGCATTGCTTCAAAGTGCTCGGGACGAGTGAGCTCTCTTTCCCAGCCGGGGGAGCAAACCTCCAAGGTGTAGGCCTGAGAAACGGGATCGGCTTCATCCAATATGGGATCAATGGCGTGATGCACATCCACGCAATTATCAATGCCGATACCTTCCGGTGAATCAATTATCACCCTTAAGTACCAAGTGGCGCCTTCTTTAAGAAAACGCACGTCCCAAAGAGTGAGACCTTTTTCTTCCACACAAGGCTTGATAAGATCAAAAACCCTGGATGC
>JAZRGE010000066.1:0-8479 GCA_045644025.1 Acutalibacteraceae bacterium
ACGGGTATTGCGGTTGGTATGGCAAGCTCCATTTGCCCCTTTAATCTGGCTGAGGTTTGCAATACCACTATTGAATATATCAAGGATGATACAATAAACATTGCCGATACTCTTCTTGCTCCCGATTTCCCCATAGGCGGCGAGTTGCTTTATAATAGGGAAGAGATGGAGGAGATCTATCGCACAGGTCGCGGAAGCTTCAAGGTGAGAGCCGTTTATAAATACGATAAATCTCAGAATTGCATCGATATAAACGAGATTCCTCCCACCACCACTTGCGAGGCCATTATCGAAAAGGTGATCGAGCTTGTGAAGGCCAAAAAGATCACCGAGATCAACGATATCCGTGATGAGACCGACCTTAAAGGCTTGCAGATCACCATTGATCTTAAAAGAGGCACCGATCCCGATGCTCTTATGCGCAAGCTCTTTAAGATGACTCCCTTGCAGGATAGCTTTGCCTGCAATTTCAACGTGCTTATTGCCGGTGTGCCCAAGGTGTTGGGTGTAGGCGATCTTATAAGCGAGTGGGTGGCTTTCCGCCAGGAATGTGTGAAGCGTAGAGTCTATTTCGATCTTTCCAAGGCTAAGGAGCGCCTGCATCTGCTGCTTGGCTTGCAGAAGATTTTGCTTGATATAGATAAGGCTATCAAGATAGTTAGGGAAACTCAGGAAGAAAAAGAAGTGGTTCCCAACCTGATGATCGGTTTTGGCATAGATAAAATCCAGGCCGAGTACGTAGCCGAGATCAAGCTGCGCCATCTGAACAGGGAATATATTCTTAAAAGGCTGGATGATATTGAGCAACTGCAGAAGGATATAGAGGATATGGAAGATATCCTTTCCAGCCGCAGTCGAGTTAAGAAGATAATCATCTCGGAGCTTAAGGATGTTATCACAAAATATGGCAAGGAGCGCCGCACTAAGATCGTGAGCGCCGCCGATGAACCCGAAGTGGAAGAGAACGTGGTTGTGGATGATTCCCCCGTAACACTTTTCTTCACAAGGGATGGCTATTTCAAAAAGATCACACCTCAGTCGCTTCGTATGAGCGGAGAGCAGAAGCTTAAAGAGGGAGATGAGATGGTTCAGATCGTTGAATCTACCAATGCTCACGAGCTTTTGTTCTTCACAGATAAGTGCCAGGTGTATAAATCCCGTGTGAGCGATTTCGCCGATTCCAAGGCGAGCGTGCTGGGTGATTATATTCCTGCCAAGTTGGATTTTGATCAGGGCGAATCGCCTGTATGTATGGTTGTCACATCCGATTATGCAGGCTTTGTGGCCTTCTGCTTCGAAAACGGCCGCGTGGCCAAGGTGCCTCTTAATGCATATGCCACAAAGAACAATCGCCGCAAGCTGATTTCGGCCTATTGTGAAAAGTTCCCGTTGGCAAAGGTTCTGCATCTCACGGAGGATAAGGAGTTTGTGCTCACGTCTTCCAACGGCCGTGTGCTGCTGGTGCATTCCGGCGCGCTGGCTCCTAAGGTGACAAAAAACACCTCGGGTGTTGCGGTGATGACACAGAAGAAGGGCCACAAGGTGGTGGAGGCTGTGATTTATTCCGATGGTATGCTGGCCAAGCCTCATCGCCATCGCACGAGAAGCCTGCCTGCAGCAGGCAGCATTGCCCTTAATGATACTGAGGGCGAACAACTTGCCTTTTAATAAAAAAAGACCGCCTACATTATTTGTAGGCGGTCAGCAGTTGAAAAACACAAACGCAAATTTTAATCTTTAATTCAACTGCTTGATATTATTATTGCCTGCCTTTTTGCAGATAAACAGGGAAATAATGTAAATATCGGTGGAAAGATTTGACATTGGCAATAATTTGAGTTATTATATCTCAGCATCCCAAAACGTGGAGGTTTTTTCATGTCTAAAGAATTAGCAAAGGTTTATGACCCTAAAGAGGTAGAGGACAGAATATATAAGTCCTGGGTAGATGGCGGCTATTTCCATGCAGAAGTAGATCTTGCCAAAGATCCCTATACTGTTGTTATCCCCCCACCCAACATCACAGGTCAGCTTCATATGGGCCACGCCCTTAATAACACTCTGCAGGATATCCTTATCAGATGGAGAAGAATGCAGGGCTATAATGCTTTATGGCTTCCCGGCACCGATCACGCATCCATTGCTACCGAAGCAAAGGTTGTAGAGGCCATGAAGGCCGAAGGTATCACCAAGGATGATATCGGCCGTGATGGCTTCCTGGAGCGCACCTGGGCCTGGAAGGAAAAATACGGCGGCAGGATCGTGGAGCAGCTTAAGAAGCTTGGTTCTTCCTGCGATTGGGATAGAGAACGCTTCACACTCGATGAGGGTTGTTCCAAAGCTGTTAAGGAAGTCTTTGTTCATCTTTATGAAAAAGATCTTATCTATAGGGGCGAAAGGATTATCAACTGGTGCCCCCACTGCCTCACATCTATTTCCGATGCCGAGGTTGAATACGAAGAAAAAGAGGGCAGCTTCTGGCACCTGCGTTATCCTTTGAGCGATGGCACAGGCTATATTGAGGTTGCCACCACCCGCCCCGAGACTATGATGGGCGATACAGCCGTTGCCGTTCACCCCGATGATGAAAGATATAAGGATCTTGTGGGAAAGACTGTTATCCTGCCCCTTATGGATAGAGAAATTCCCATTATCGCCGATGAATACGTGGAAATGGATTTCGGTACCGGTGCTGTGAAGATCACCCCCGCTCACGACCCGAACGACTTTGAGGTGGGCCTGCGCCATGATCTTCCCGTTGTGAACGTGATGACCGACGACGCTATTATTAATGAGAACGGCGGAAAATATTGCGGAATGGAAAGATATGCCGCAAGAAAGGCCGTTGTTAAGGATCTGGAAGAGGGCGGATATCTTGTGAATATTGAGCCCTGCAAGCACAACGTGGGCACCTGCTATCGTTGCGGCACCGTTGTGGAACCCAGGGTTTCTATGCAGTGGTTTGTTCGTATGGAGCCCCTTGCCAAGCCCGCTGTGGACGTGGTGAAGGATGGCACCATCAAAATGGTTCCTTCTCGTTTTGAAAAGACCTACTACAATTGGATGGAAAATATTAAAGACTGGTGTATTTCCCGCCAGCTTTGGTGGGGCCATCGCATCCCTGCATGGTACTGCGCCGATTGCGGCGAAGTTATTGTGAGCCGCGGCGAACCCACTGTGTGTCCCAAGTGCGGCAGCACAAAATTAAAGCAGGATGAGGATACTTTGGATACCTGGTTCTCTTCGGCTCTTTGGCCTTTCTCCACTTTGGGTTGGCCTGAAGAGACTTTGGACTACAAGTATTTCTATCCCACCGCCACACTTGTTACAGCCTATGATATTATTTTCTTCTGGGTTGCCAGGATGATATTCTCCGGCATGGAATACACCGGCAAGGCTCCCTTCAGCACCGTGCTTTTCCACGGTGTTATCCGCGATGCACAGGGCAGAAAAATGTCTAAATCCCTGCGCAACGGTGTTGATCCCCTGGAGGAGATCGATAAATTCGGAGCCGATGCTCTGCGCTTTACTTTGGCTACCAACAACAGCCCCGGCAACGATATGCGCTATTCTGCCGATAGAGTGGAAGCCAGCCGCAATTTTGCCAACAAGCTTTGGAATGCTGCCCGTTTCGTGCTTATGAACCTGGGCGAAGAAGAGCCTGCTCCTTATGTCCCCGAAGAACTTGCTTTGGAGGATAAGTGGGTTCTCTCCAAGTTTAACACTCTGGCTAGTGATGTCACCAACAATCTGGAAAGGTTTGAACTCGGCCTTGCCGTGCAGAAACTTTACGACTTTATTTGGGACGTTTTCTGTGATTGGTATATCGAGATTGCCAAGGTAAGGCTCAATGGTGAAGATGCTAAGGCCACTGCAACAGCTAAGGCTGTGCTGGTCTACGTTCTTTCCAACACTCTCAAGCTTCTCCATCCTTTTATGCCCTTTATCACAGAAGAAATCTGGCAGACCTTGCCCCACGAAGGCGAGACTATTATGCGTTCTCAGTGGCCGAAGTTTAGCGAAGAGCTTGCTTTCGAAAAGGTTGAAGTGGAGTTCCAGAAGCTGATGACAGGCGTTCGCGCCATCCGTAATCGCCGTGCCGAAATGAACGTACCTCCTTCCAAGAAGGCAAAGGTGTGCATCATGACAGCATCCCCCGAGACTTTTAAGAGTGGTGAGGTGTTTATAAAGCGCCTTGCTTTCGCATCCGATGTGGAGATTGCCGATAGCTTTGATATCAAGGGCGCCGTTCGTGTTGTTACCGACGATGCAGTTATCCTTATTCCCATGAACGAACTTATTGATTTTGATGCCGAGCTTGCAAGGCTCAACAAAGAGCTTGCTGCAGCCGAGAAAGATAGAGAATTTTTCCAATCCAAATTGGAAAATAAGAATTTTGTGGATAAGGCACCTGCTCACGTTGTGGAAGCACAAAAGGAGCAGTTGGCTAAGGCCAACGATAAGATC
Organism: Acutalibacteraceae bacterium; assembly: GCA_045644025.1. Taxonomy (GTDB): domain Bacteria; phylum Bacillota; class Clostridia; order Oscillospirales; family Acutalibacteraceae; genus JAZRGE01. Next base: position 4,468 of record JAZRGE010000066.1, read on the forward strand.
TCTCTCCTTGTTTCCAGTATAGAAGAGATCAAATCGCAGATGTAAAACAAACGGCAGGGGAGACCCTGCCGTTTTTAGGAGCTATTATGAATTATCAAGAAAGTTTAGCCTATATTCATTCTTTGCTTCGGTTTGGCATAAAACCCGGGCTGGAGAGAATATCCCTTGTTCTGAGCCGATTGGGCAACCCACAGGAAGGTTGCCGATGCGTTCATATTGCGGGCACCAACGGCAAGGGTTCCACAAGCACGATGTTGGCCGCCGTTTGCCGAGCTGCAGGGCTCAAAACGGGGCTCTACACTTCACCCTATGTGGTGGATTTCCGCGAACGTATGCAGATAAACGGTGAATATATAAGCCAATCCGATCTTTGCAGCTACACCCAAAGGGTGCGCATCGCCGCCGAAACCGTGGGTGTAGAGCTCACGGAATTTGAGTTCATCACCGCGCTGGCATTTCTTTGGTTTGCTGAGAGTGATTGCGATGTTGTGGTATTGGAGACCGGGCTTGGCGGAAGGTTTGATGCTACTAACGTGATAGCAAAACCGCTGGCCAGTGTGATAGTGCCTATTGGATTGGATCACACCGCCATTTTGGGCGACACATTGGAAGCCATTGCTTTTGAAAAAGCAGGAATCATAAAGAAGGGATGCCCTGTTGTGGTGGCCTGCAATCAGCCGAAAGCGGTGCAACAGGTGCTGGAAAAAAGAGCTTCCGAAATGGGCAGCACCATATCTTTTTGCGATGCGCCCAAGGTGCTTGAATCGGGCATCTTCGGCAGCAGATTCCTATGCGGCGAAAAAGAATATTCTGTTGGCATGATGGGTGATTATCAGGCGCTAAATGCCACCACGGTGGTGCAAACTGTGAAGGCAATCGATCTTCCTATTAAGGAGGAACATATTGCCGAAGGTCTGCAAAGCGCTTTTATCCCTGCCAGAATGGAAAAGATAAGCCTATCTCCTCTCACGATATTGGATGGTGGCCACAATGGCCATGCCGCCGCCGCAATAAAGAGCAGTATCGCAAATTTCCCCCAAAAGCCCATCGCTATTATAGGTATGATGGAGGATAAGGATATTTCCGATTATGCTGCGCTGCTTGGTGAGTGCTTTTCAAGGATAATCACTGTGAGGGTGGCCGATAATCCTCGTTCTATCTCGGCTGAAGGTTTGGCAAGGATCTTCGGCAGTTACAATAGCAACGTGGAGACTGCATCCGATTACGCGCAGGCCATCAAAATGGCCGAGGTGGGCAAGCAGAGCGTTATGGTCTGCGGCTCGCTTTATCTAGCGGGTGGGATCCGCCCCCTGCTTTTAGACGTTTTTTGCTAATTTCTCCCAACTTAATACGACATAAATTCATCGGGCGACCTGCTACTATATATAGGACAGGCCGTCCGATTCGATTTTAGGAAGGTGAGAAAATGAACGTGAAGATAGAAGTGATGCCCGAGGTTATCACCGTGCGGCTAAACGGCGATATAGATCATCACACAGCGGCGCCAATAAGAGAAAAGATAGACGCGGAAGTCTTGAAGCATTGCCCGTCGCTGCTTATATTGGATTTTTCGGGTGTGGATTTTATGGATAGCTCGGGAATAGGCCTTGTGATGGGACGCTATAGACTGCTCCAGGGCAAGGATGCCAAAATAAATATTGTGAACGCGCCGCCCCACATAGAGAAGGTGATGCGTCTTGCAGGATTAGAGAAATTGGCGCAGATAGAAACAGCAGGAAGGAGAAGCTAAAATGCCTAAATATAAAAACAGCCTGAAAATGGTGTTGCCGTCTTATTCGGCCAATGAATCCTTTGCACGAATAGCCGTGGCCGCGTTTGCGGCCCAGTTGGACCCCACCATAGAAGAAATGAATGATATTAAAACAGCCGTGTCCGAGGCGGTCACCAACTGCATTGTGCATGCATATAAAAACACCATAGGAAACATCTACATATCAGCCAATTTCACCGATGATAACGTTGTGATAGTGCGAATAAGAGATAAGGGATGCGGTATCGAAGATATCGCTAAAGCCAAGGAACCTCTTTTCACCACGGCAGGCGGCGAAAGGGCAGGCTTGGGATTTGCTGTGATGGAAAGCTTTATGGATGCTCTTAAGGTGAGCTCTAAACCGGGCAAGGGGACTACTATCATAATGAAGAAACGAATCGTTTCCAAGAACATCAATGACTAACCGTGATATTTTCATTGAGGAAAACTTGGGGCTCGTTCATTCCTGCTGCCGTAAATTCACCGGCAAGGGAATAGAATACGACGACCTTTACTCCACCGGTTGCATCGGGCTTGTTAAGGCAACCGATAGCTTTGACGCAAATCGCGGAGTATGTTTCTCCACCTATGCTGTTCCGGTGATATTGGGTGAAATACGCCGCTTGTTTCGCGATGGGGGAGCCGTGAAGGTGAGCCGAAGCCTTAAAGAACTGGCGATGAAGGCGGCAAGAGCTCAAGAACATTTATCCGTGGAAATGGGTCGTGAACCCTCGGTGAGTGAAATAGCGGATTTCCTTGGAATGGATTCCGAAACCGTGGCAGAAGCAATGGCGGCGGCAAGGCCCACGGTGTCGCTCACGGCTCAGACCGACGAAGGGGAAGAGCAGATAGATGTGAAGGTGCCCGATGAATCGCCCAGACTGGATGAAAATATGGATCTTTGCAATGCACTCGATTCTATGGAATCGGCCGATAGGCGGTTGATACAGCTTCGCTATTTTGACTTGAAGACACAAAACGAAACGGCCCTCTCCCTGGGAATGACACAAGTGCAGGTGTCTCGCAGGGAAAAGGCCATCTTATTAAAGCTTCGTGAAAAATTAAAGGGATGAGAGATCGTAGGGAGTCTGCTGATAAACAATGTGGTTCAGCCAGTTGGAGAAAAGCAGGTTCGCGTGGGATTTCCACGAGAAGACGGGGGCATTGGCAGGATTGTTGTCTTTGAAGTAGTTGCAGGGCACATCCGGGTTGATGCCTTTCTTTACATCTCTGGTGTATTCTTTTTCCAAAGTATTCAAGTCATATTCCGAATGGCCGGTGACAAAGAACTGGCGGCAATTTTTATCGGCCACGATATAAACACCCGCTTCATCGGAATCGGCTAAGATATCCAACTTGCCGGTTGCGAGAATATCTTCTGCTCTCACTTCGGTATACCTGGAATGCGGAGCCTTAAAGGTCTCGTCGAATCCGCGAACAAGCGGATGTCGGTTATCCAGAGTGCGGTGATTATAAATGCCGCTCAGCTTTTTATCCAAAGAGTATTTCTTCACGCCGTAGTGATAGTAAAGGCCGGCCTGGGCTGCCCAGCAAATGTGGAAAGCGGAATAAACGTGGGTGTTGGCCCATTCCATTATTTCACATAGCTCTTTCCAATAATCAACGTCCTCAAAATCAAGCTGCTCCACGGGGGCTCCTGTGATGATCACACCGTCAAACTTCTCGTCTTTCACATCGTAATAGGTTTTGTAGAACGACTCAAGATGTAGTGGGTCGATGTGTTTGGGCGTGTGGGTCTTTGTCACAATAAAACAGGCCTCAACCTGCAGCGGTGTGTTGCCCAGAAGGCGAAGCAGCTGTGTCTCTGTTTCAATTTTTGTAGGCATCAGGTTCACAATTGCGATCTTAAGCGGACGGATGTCTTGATGAAGAGCGCGGTTCTCCGTGATATAGAAAATGTTTTCCGATTCCAAAGTTTTCGCTGCGGGAAGCGCATCGGGGATTTTAATAGGCAATTTATTCACTCCTTAAAGGTGATACACAATATATTATAATGTATAATATCAAATTATATAAAAAAATACAATATTTATTTGCACTGAATAATTGCCGAAATTTTGGGCAAAAAATTAAACAAAAGAGATGGAAAATAATTTTTTAATTTTTTTCAAAAAAGGTGTTGACAAGCGCAAAACGCTGTGGTAATATAATCGAGCGCCCAAAAAAAGGGAGAGCAGCGAACCTTGAAAATTAAACAACGAAATAAGGACCCTTAAATTA
>JAZRGE010000067.1:0-2233 GCA_045644025.1 Acutalibacteraceae bacterium
TGCCAAGCGCAGCTCGTAAACACCGTTGTGCGGCGGCTTCACAAGAATATTTTCTCCGTATTCCGAAAGCACGCGCCGCATTGTCTTGGCCATGGTGGGGAAGGGAAAGGTGTGGGAGGAATAGCTGCCTTTGGAGAAAACGCGCGCAGGCGGCGCAATTTCACCCACCGAAAAAACTTCGTCCTTTCTAAAGATCACAAAGTATCCGCTTCGCTCTCGGGGTTCAATATAGCCTTCATCGCATAAAAGGGAAAGGGCGTGCTCGGCGGTGACAAGGCTTATACCGCATTCTTCCGAGAGAAGCCTCTTGGAAGGCAACTTAGTGCCGAAGGGATAGAGGCCAGACACTATATCGGCTCGCAGAAATTCGTATAGCTGCATATATGATTTTTTGGTGCTTTTCTTATCAATAATGTATTTCATCTGGTATTATAAAAAACTCCAATTCTGATTATTTTTATATATCCAGAACAATCATATAATGTGTAGCAAGAAAAGTCAATCCCAAGAGGTGCACAAAATGAGTAATCAAGGAAAGCAACTTCAAAAAATAGTTTTTGTGGGCATGATGGCGGCTGTGATATTTGTGCTCACGATGTTTGTGAGAATAGAGATTCCCACCCCCACCGGATATACTAATCTTAAAATAGCCAACGGTTTCTGCCTTGCGGCAGGAATGCTTTCCGGCGGAGTCTACGGCGGCCTGGCCGCAGGTGTGGGCAGTATGCTTTTCGATGTGATGGATCCTAAGTACATCACCTCGGCCCCTTTCACCTTTGCTTTCTTCTTCCTGATGGCATTTATTTGCGGAAGTGTTTCCCATATGGGAGGCAAGGGCGGAAAAAATATGCTGCAGAATATTCTTGCTGCTACCTGCGGTGCGGTGTCTTATTGGATACTCTACATTTCCAAGAGCGTGATCACCCTTGTGCTGGCCGGCAGTGAACTTATTCCCGCTATTGCGGCAACTGCTCCCAAAATGATCACGAGCGGCGTGAACGTGATAACAGGTGTGGTTGTGGCCTGCATTATAATTGTGCCGCTGCAAAAAGCGTTGAAAAAATACATATAAATACATCAAGCGCCCCGAGGGGCGCTTTTGTTTTGCTTATATGTGCTATTGACACTAATCTAAAAGTGGTTTATAATTATAAATTGAAATTTTGCGTTATTTCGCCAAGCCTTAAGGAGCCAATTATGTATATTAAGCAGCGCAGAACCAACAGCATATTTAATGTCCCCAATGCATCCATCGTTGAGTTTATAATGATGGCATGCATCTTTCTTGGCGCAATGAACTTTGTGAACAGATATTTTTTCTGCGTTTTCATAGGCTTTATAATTTTTGTTCTCTCGCCCCAAAGAAGAATAAATATGGATCTGCCCTTTGCGGCCCTTATGCTTCTTTCGGCTTCGTTGCTGCTGTTTGATAAAGTAAGCTTTATCAGTGTTTTTTCGGCCATAAAGCCCTTCACGTTCCCGATATGCTATATCTGGGGCAAAAGCTATTTATCCAAGGATACCTCCGATGAAAACTATCTTAAGAAGCTGGATAGTGTGGTGTTCACGTTGGCTGTGGGCTGCTTGGCTCACTATGCGCTGAACTACATTACCAATCTCGGCGCCGAGGCCAGAAACACAACCGACTTCTGGACAGATATGGTGGCCAGCGCCACGGGCCAGGCAATGATAGTTTGTATCACGTTGGGTGTGGCTATTGCTTGTTTGTTCTCGGATGTTTCCTGGAAGAAAAAGGCGTTTGCTGTTGTTTCCCTTATAATCATATTCCTGTATAACCTGATCCTCTCCGGCCGCACTATTATCGTCTTCTTCCTTATTATGTGTGTTGTGGCCTATGTGTTCAGGGCCGTGAGCGAAAAGAGAAAGATTTTCCGCACGGTGATATATTTTGCTGTAGCGTGCGCGATTTTTATGTGGATCTACGAAAGCAACGTTTTTGGCATTAAGGATGTTGTGGAAAATTCTCTTCTTTATGATCGCTTCTTTGGCGATTGGGCTATGGAAACCAACGAAGATTCCAGATTTGATGCCAAAATCTATTATTTTAAGCATATGTGGGAGCATCCATTTGGCGGAGGCGCAATATTTAAAGCTTACGATGTCTATGCTCACGACCTTTATTTTGATACCTACGATATAGGCGGCTTTGCAGCTCTTATAGGTGTTGTAGCATATGTTATTTCGAGTATTGTGAGATTGATTCAATTCACCA
>JAZRGE010000068.1:0-2109 GCA_045644025.1 Acutalibacteraceae bacterium
CCCACATAAAGCAGCTGTCGAAAAGGATGGTGATGATAGTCTTGCCGCCCGAACGCAGCGTGAAATAGGAAGCGTTGGCAATAGCATCCAAGGGCATTGCAAGTGCTGTTATCTGCATTAATCTTGTTGCAAGGTGGCGCACATTATCGGTTGTATCATAGGCATAGGGAATAAATTCGGCTGATGTGAAGTAGATTGTTGCCACAATAAGACTTATAAAAATAGAAAATGCAATAAGCTTTATGCTGGATGATTTTGCCTCTTCAGTTTTCTGTGCGCCTAATTGCTGGCCCAATATGATGCCTATGGCCTGGCCAACTGTGAGAAATGCAACGCTGAAAACGTTGAAAAACGTTTGAGATATGTTGTTAGCAGCCACAACATCAAGGCCGCGAAGGGAATATGCCTGGTTGGCAGCGGCAACACCGGCTGCCCAGAATGTTTCGTTGAGCATAAGGGGGAGTCCCTTTGCTATTATGCGGCGCACCAGTTCCGCAGGAACATATAAGCTTTTGTAAAGCCCCACAACAAAAAGGTTCTTTTCGGCTTTAAGATGTGTGCCCAGAATCACTATTATCATTTCTGCAAAACGGGAAATAACGGTGGCAATAGCACCGCCGACCACGCCAAGCATAGGTGCACCAAGGTTGCCGAATATAAGCACCCAGTTCAAAAACAGGTTGATACCCACAGCCGAAACGCCTGCATACATTGGCAGAACAGTTTGCCCTGTTTCCCTTAAGGTGCTGGAATAGCATTGGGAAATAGTGTAGGGGATAAGGCCAACAAGCATTATATTAAGATAGGTGGATGAAAAATTGTGGGATGCAGCAATATCCTCGGCCAGGCCCTCTCCCTTAAGATAAAGGCCAATGAGAAAATCTCCTTTATATATAAAAAGGAATATGGCGGCAACTGTGATAAACATAGTGGAGATAAGTTTGAATCGAAGAGTTTGCTTAAGGCCCTCGTGATCGCCCTTACCGAAGAATTGAGCACCAAATATACCGGCACCCGAAACAGCACCGAATATGCAAAGGTTAAAAACGAAGATAAGCTGGTTGGCAACGGCAACGCCGGTGGTTTCATTGTTTCCTAAGGCGCCAATCATCACGTTGTCCAGCATATTCACAAAATTGGTAATGCCTGTTTGCACCATTATAGGGATCATAATGGCAAGCACAAATTTATAAAATTTTCTATCTCCTATAAGGCTTTTTATCTTCATCATATTCCTCCGAAAAAACAATAGCAAGAGAGATGATATCACAAATATTTGGCTATTACAATAGTTAAATATTGAAAAACTATGGCTTATTGATTATAATATTAACGAATGGAGTGAATTTATGGAAACAAGGATTTCAAGAAATTATTATCTTCGCACATCCGATTTTGATAAATTCCGAAGGATAAAGCCTTCGGCGGTGATGGATCTATTCCAGGACGTAGCCGGTCTGCATGCCAATTTGCTTGGCTGCGGCTTTGAAGATATGATAGATAATAAACTTATTTGGGTTCTCACCCGAGTGAAGTTTACAATAGAAAAGTGGCCGGAGATGTTTAGTGAAGTTAAGGTGCACACATGGCCGCTGGAGCCCTCGCGTGCGGGTTTTCACCGTGAATATTTTATCGAAACAGCTGCAGGGGAGCCACTTATAAAAGGATCTTCCGAGTGGGTGATAATCCATAGCGAGGAGCGCAGGATAGTTTCTGCCAAGGATATTTATCCAATAAAAGAGGGCTTTTGCACCGAACTTATGCATCCCGATAGATTGCAGAAGATAAAGGATTGCGAATCTGCAGAATTTGTGGCCGATATAACGCCCGAATATTGCGATATTGATATGAACGGCCACGTGAACAATATTAAATATCTTGATTACGTGATGAATGCGATAAAACCTGAAAGCGACCTTAAATTTGCCTCTGTGCAGATCGATTTCAGAAAGGAAGTCTTGCCCGAAGATAGGCTTAAAATCGCTTTGAGCGAAAATGAAGCCGAAATTATGGCGAAGGGAACAGACGAAGCAGGGAATACCATGTTTATGGTGAAGATAGAGAAATAAAAAAGAGCGGACATAAGTCCGCTCTTTTTTATTTTATAAT
>JAZRGE010000069.1:0-1782 GCA_045644025.1 Acutalibacteraceae bacterium
AGCTTTTTCGGCAATGAGGATATTTTGGCAAGAGCTAATCTCAGAAGTGCTTTTGCCGAAAGGATCTGTATTGTGGTGGGTCACGGCCCTGCAGCCACGTTCACCCAGCTTTTTGATGCGGTAAACGCGATGGAATGGGAAAAATACATAGCCAAAAACGATGCTTTCCCCGTGAAAGGTTGGAGCATAAATTCTGCTCTGCACAGCATACCCGATTGCCAGAAAATAATAAAAAAGGCCATCGTGGAAAGGCTTAAGGCCAAGCATCGCACCAACTATCTTAATGAGACAGGCCCTGTTATCAATATAAGATTTTCTATTCTTAAGGATGTTGCCACCCTTATGATAGACACCTCGGGCGACGGCTTGCATAAAAGGGCTTATCGCAGAAATTCCAACGATGCCCCCATTAAGGAGACTTTGGCTGCCGCAATGTGCCATTTCACCCGTCTTTATCCCGACACTCAACTTTACGATCCCTTCTGCGGCTCGGGCACTATCCTTATTGAGGCTGCTATGCAGGCTGCCAATATTGCTCCCGGCCTTCACCGAAGGTTTGCTGCGGAAACTTATCCGTTTCTGAGCAAGGGAGCCTGGAAAAAGGAAAGGGAAGCCGCAAGAGCTGCTGTGAATAAGGATATAGATTTTCGCGCCTTTGGCAGTGATATTGATCCTGCTGCCGTGGAGCTCACGCTGCAGAATGCCAAGCTGGCAGGCGTGGAAGATCTGGTGAGTGCAAGGGTGGCCGATATTGCCGATTTTAAGATGCCCGAAGGCAGAGCCACGGTGATCACTAATCCGCCATACGGTGAGAGATTGGGAGATGAAGCCGCCGCCATTGAGATATACAGAGCTATGGGCAGGGTGTTTGCTCCCGAGGCAGGCAAACGCTACGGCATTATCACTCCTCAGGAAGATTTTTCCGATTATTTCGGCCGAGCTGCCGATAAGACCAGAAAGCTTTATAACGGCATGATAAAATGCCGCTACAATATGTATTTCAGGTAGGTGCAAATTATGAGAAACGTATTCATAATCAATCCCACGGCAGGCAAGAAAGTACTCCAGGCAGAAATAATTGAAAATATAAAAGCCTATTTTGCAAAGAACGGTGGAGAATACTCTATTTTGATCACCGAAAATGCCGGTCACGCCAAGGAAGTGGCAAGAGCAGAAGCAGAAAGCGGCAAGCAGGTAAGGATCTTTGCTGCAGGCGGAGAAGGCACCACTTTTGAAGTGCTCAACGGAATCGTGGGCTATGATAACGTGGCTGTGGGAATCATTCCTTGCGGCTCGGCCAACGATTTTCTTAAATATTTCGATAGCAAGGAAGATTTTCTGGATATCGAAAAGCAGGTAAACGGCTCTGTGCTGGAGATAGATATTATAAAAGGCGGCGATAAATACGCCTTTAACCAATGCACCGCAGGCCTGGATGCTGTTGTGGCCGATAATATGCGCCGCTATAAGAAGATAAAGGGTATTTCGGGTAGTATGGCTTATAATCTGGGCATTATTAATGCGTTCTTCTCGAAGGGCGTGGATATGCGCATTAAGATAGACGGCAAGCCGGTTGAAAACGTTAAGTGCCTTTTTGGCGTTTGTGCCAATGCTCCTTGGTATGGCGGTGGCTATAAGAGTGCCCCCAATGCCGTGCCCAATGATGGTGAGCTGGACTACACCATTATCAACATAGGCAGCAAACTTAAAACGATTCCCGTGCTGGGTACATATCGCAAGGGTGAGCATATAGGCAAGGATTATTGCCTCTACGGCCGATGC
>JAZRGE010000070.1:0-14640 GCA_045644025.1 Acutalibacteraceae bacterium
ATCGTTAGCGACGAGCAGGAGCGACCAACGATTTTGGGAACCGCAAGAGGGGTTGCGAAGCAACTTCAAATCCCTCCTTCTCCGCCAAAGAATAACCGTAATCTTGATACAAGGTTGCGGTTATTTTCTTTTTATGGTATAATATAGAAAAGGAGGCGATGATTATGTTTTCGTTTTTAAGAAGAAAAAGCATAATGAATGATGTGATATTTCCACCAATAACGATTCCGTTAACCAATATTCAAGAAGTGGATGAAGCAGGAGTTCTTTATTTAGATAATGAGGGAAACTCAGCAAATATCCATTACGTTGATGCCTATAAAGGTTGGTGTAAAAGTAAAAGCATAAAATGGTCAAAACCTAAATATATTTGTGAACGAACAAAAGCTGAAGGATGGAAGCTCATCTTTTACACCAATCCCCAAATTACGTTTTATTCAGATCCGAGTGAAGAAGAATTGTGGATTGAGATTCTTAACAAAATTACATTACAAGGGTTTCGGAGCTTTGACTGGGATTAATTTTGCACCCCCTAAAATGACTTTGCACCCCCTTAACTCAAAAGGGGGTGCATTTGTATTAAAATTAGGGTCAGTTCCCAAACAAAAGCCATCGCAAAAGCGGTGGCTTTTTGTTTTGTGAACAACTGAATAAAATCTGCTGCTGCGAGTAAAAATATTTACTAAACCAAGAAGTAAAAATCTTTACTTGCTATCATTAACATAGTGAAAATATAGGAGTAAAAACGTATGGAGAACTATGTTAAAAACATTAGGGATTTACGCGAGGATAACGACAAGACTCAGCAGGAGATAGCAGACGTTTTAGGAACTTCACAAACTATGTATGCCAGATATGAAAGGGGAGCAAACGAGCTTCCTATAAGGCACTTGATATTGTTGTGCAAATATTACAACGTGAGCGCCGATTATATTCTCGGATTAGAAAAATAATTTTTGCGTGAAAAAGGGCATCGCCTGTGCGATGCCCTTTTAATTTACTTTATTGTTCTCGGAAGGTAATGGTGCCGTTTTCATCGTCCATGGCATCTACGATAGCAAGTGATTCGAGGTGATAGCCAAGATTGCGGATGATTCGGCCGCCCATCTGGAAACCTTTTTCTATTGCGATGCCGATGCCGGCAACGGTGGCTCCCGCATTTTCGGCAATGGAGATAAGGCCTTGGAGTGCACAGCCGTTGGCCAGGAAATCGTCTACGATAAGCACGCTATCGTTATCGGAGAGATATTTTTTGGAAACAATAACTTGATTTGTGTTCTTATGGGTGAAGGACTCAACGGTGGCTACATACATTTCGCCGTCGATATTTACGCTTTTAGATTTCTTGGCAAAAACCACCGGCACGTTAAAATACTTGGCGGCAGCCATGGCGATGGCGATACCGGAAGCCTCAATAGTGAGCACCTTGGTGATCTTCTTATTGGCAAATCGCTTGTGGAATTCTTTGCCCATTTCGTCCAGCAAAGCCACGTCTATCTGGTGGTTCAAAAAGGAATCAACCTTAAGAACATTGCCGGGTTTCACAAGGCCGTCCTTTACAATTCGCTCTTCCAAAAAATTCATATAATCGCCTCCGTTTTTCCGATTATAACACAACATAGATGAAGAAACAATAATTATTTAAGAATTAAATCTATAACGGGGACTATAAAATCAGGTTTAATAACGGGAAGTTTAACAAATAAGTAGTCCGCATTTAGGTTAGGGTACGACCCTAATGAGTCGTCTTTTTGATTTACATTTCGGATTTTTTAGGAAACACATCCTTCAGGATAATGGCTTCAAGCATAAGCTTGGCGTTGGGGCGCAGATCTTTAATAAAGAGGGGGAGAATAATGCTTGTGAAAATTTGGGTGATAAAAGAGGCAAGTGCTGCACCGGAAGGCCCCATTACCGGGATTAAGAAGTAATTAATCGCAACGTTTATGATTACTGCGGGGACATTCATATATTTGATGTATTTTTGCCTGTTGGTGCAAACCATCCAGGCGCAGCGCGCAACGCCTAAATAGGAAAAGGCTGTGTACCAGGTGATGATTTTTAAAGGAGTTGTTGCGGGCAAAAATTCGGCTCCGTAGAGTATGCGAACGGCTAATTCTCCGAATATAAGGAACATCAGCGAAACAAAGGTGGAAACGTAGAATACGATTGCATATAGCTGCCGGTTTCGCTTTGCAAAGGTTTTTTCGTCCTTCTGGTATGCTTCAACAATGTTTGGATAAAAGGCGTCTATAATGGCGGTGAGCACAAACGTCCACATAGCGCAAAGGGTGGTGGCTGTGGCGTAATAGCCGACTTCAGTCTCGCTCAGCATATACTTGAGCATAAATTTATCTGTTTGGCCATAGAGCGACACCATAAGCCCCGATAAAATATAGTGATAACTGCGCGAAAGGATGGATTTGCCCTTTTTTATGGAGAAGGAAAACTTGGGACCGTTGCATTTTTTATATGCAACAAGAAGCACAATGGTAAACACGATATAATCCACCGACGTGGCAAAAGCAAACCAAATCACGCTTTTATTGAGAATGAGCAGCACGATCTTATATGCTGCTGTGACAACGTATGCTATAAAGGCGGCCAGCGCAGAAGTCTTGGAGTTGTACTGAGATTGAAACCAGCGATTTATAGTATCGAAAGCGTGAAAAATGAGGGAAATGCTGCTTATTGCTACCACGGCAATGGTTTCCCACTCGCCGTAGTCTACTATGAAAGATATACCGATCACCATAACAGCGGAGAAGAAACTGGAGATCAGCCTAAGCCCCACAGAAGATCCGAGAGCAGAGCCTTGGTCATCGGGATTATCCAGTAATTCCTTCACGATCACGGAGTTGATGCCCAAGGTGCACAGCGACATAAAAAAGGACATTAACGACGCGGCGTAGCTTATAAGACCATAGTTGGAAGGGCCTAAATATCTGGCCGAAAGCACGCCGACAAACAACGACAAGATCATTTGTGCGATCTTTTCGCCAATAAGCCAACCTGCGTTTTTGGTAACCTTATTCTTCATCAAAAAATTTTTAAACATATTTTCACTCTTTATCAAAAATTGATCTGATTATAAAATCGCGATACATGGAAAGTGCGATGGAATTGCCCCTATCGCAGACCCTTTCGCGAAGGAAATCCAATGCAAAAATCATATAATAATCTTTGCGAAGTTGAGCATCAAATTCTAAGCAAAAGCAGTCAAAGAAAGCTTTGAGGCTATCGTCATATTTGCCGTTTAGGTATTCATCAAGGGCGGTTGTGTTGGAATAATACATAGCGGTGTTGAGAATATAGAAAAAGTAATCGTAGAAAAACACACGGTCTGCCGAATACTCCCAATCTATCCACCAAAAGTCTTCTTTGCCTTCGCACAAGCCATAGATAAGATTGCTGCGGGAAAGATCACCGTGCTGCACGCATTTGGGGATTCCCAGATTCATAGCAGCAGAAATAATTTTTTTGATTAGCTCGGTGGGCAAAGGAAGCACGCTGCAGGCGGAGATTATCTCCCCGACATTGGTTCTTTCTGCTTTTGAAGAATGAGTCATATGATATGTTGCGGTGCATTTTGTAATACATTCCAGCGCTTCGGATTCCGAAAGGCGGGGGAGAATAGATATCATTGAGATCTTATCGGCATGGCGAAGTAATCCTTAAAGGAATTATATTCATCAAACTGCTTATCGTAGGCTTCTTTGCCGGTGCAGACGGTGAGTATCTCGTTCCTGCTGAAGGAAAACAGTTTGATCTCTCTAACAGCATCAATATTATTAGCAGAGTAAATCGCCTCGTATTTTTCACCCTGCGATTTATTGCTGTTTTTGTAGTAGGAAGTCTTGTTGATCCCGGAAATTAAGGCGGTGGTTTTGGAAGGTGAAGTTTTTATATCGAAATATTTATTTGCCGAATCTAAAACACTCGCGCTATCTAATGCAATGGCGCGCATGCTTGGGTAGAGCATATATCGGCCCGGGAGTAGACTTTGGCCGTATTTTTTTATTAACAGCTTAAAATAACGGATTTCAAAAAAAGTGCGGTATATGCTTTTAAGATTCAACAGGTTTACCCCTTTGCAAACAATACAATATAATTTTACTCCTTTGTTGAATGAAAATCAAGACAAAGAAAATAAAAAAGACACTCTGCGGCTGCATCGACGAACCCAGGGGGTTCTCACCCCGCTGCAATAAAAAAAGACACATCTCTCGATGTGTCTTTTTTGGTGAGGCACCGGGGATTCGAACCCCGGACACCCTGCTTAAAAGGCAGGTGCTCTGCCGACTGAGCTAGTGCCTCGTTTTTTCGCGCCTTGATATTATATCAATCAAATAAGGGCTTGTCAAGTGAAAAAATGCAGTTTTTGAAAAACAAAAGCCGTCCGATCTCATCCTATCATAAAAAAACAGCCCACCCTAAAGGGCGAACTGTTTTTTGGCGTTCCCGAGAGGATACGGTGCGCTCTCGATTTTGCCGATCGCTCCAAGCGATTGGCGGCAAAACCATCGTGCTCCCGACTCGGGCAGACCGCTATGCCTACTCGGTATAGCGGCTGCTTCGACGAACCTACGGTTCTCATCCTCTCAAAAAAAACAGCCCACCCTTTGGGTGAGCTGTTTCTGGCGTTCCCGAGAGGATTCGAACCTCCGACCTACCGCTTAGGAGGCGGTCGCTCTATCCTGCTGAGCTACGGAAACAAATGCTTGAATATTCTACACCACCGAGATCGGTTTGTCAATGCCAAAATAGATAAAAAAGCAGGCTGGGAGTTGCCCAACCTGCTGATAGATCAATAAAGTTTAACGTCGATCCAAAGGTTTTCGTAGTACATACGGATCTCTTGATCGATATTGTGATAATACTGCACGGGAGGCATGTCCTCTTCGGCAGGGTAGAGAATTTCGTTCTGATAATAGTAGTAATCAGGATTTTCCACCACGGCGGTGTTGGGAGATGCATAGCCGATATATTCTGCATTTGCAAGAGCGATATCGGGCTCCAGCAGGAAATTGATATACATCATTGCGGCTTCCACGTGCTGGGCTGTGGCAGGAATGCACATAGAATCAACAAAGATATTTGTGCCTTCTTTGGGATAGAAGAAGGCCAGATCTTCGTTGGTATCATACATTGTGAGATAATCACCGGCGTAATAGGGGGCAACAGAGGCTTCGCCTGTTTCCATTTTGCCGTAAACTTCGTCCATCACATAGGATTGCAAAGTATCCTTCTGCTCTTTAAGGAGTTGAGCAGCGGCATCCCAATCAGCCTTATTGGTGGAATTAAGATCCTGGCCAAGCATCATTTGAGCTGTCATAAAAGCGTCTCTCGGATTGCTGAAGGTGAGTGCCATATTGCTGTAATCTTCATCCCACAGAACGTTCCATGAATGCTCGGGATCATTGATGTGAGTGGTGTTGTAGATCACACCCACCATACCTACGTTGTAGGCCACGGTGTATTCGTCTTTCTCATCAAAGAAAAGGCCTTTGTATTTATCATCGATATAATGATAATTTGAAAGTGCGGAAACGTCTATCTTCTGCAGCATGTTTTCGCTGATCATTCGCTCGATCATATAATCGGAGGGGAAGATAACATCGTAGGTTGTGCCACCGCTTTTAAGCTGAGAATACATTGTCTCGTTGCTTTCGAAGGTGGCGTAGTTCACCTTAATTCCGGTAAGCTTTTCAAATTCCAGATTAACATCTATAGATTCATCCGAGCCATCGGAGATATATTCGCCCCAATTATAAACATTGAGCACAGTGCCTTCCAGATGGCGCGAATAGGTGCCTTTAAGATCCAATTCAGCGTAGGTGTAGCCGCCGCCTTCGCAACCGTAGAGAGGCAGGGCAAGGATAAAGCAAAGGATAAGGCATATTATCTTTTTCATTGGCCTACCCTCCGTTTATCGCTTCGATTCTGCACAACGTTGTAGAATATAAGAAGCACGAATATGATGATGAAAATAAGAGTGGAAAGCGCATATACATCGGGGGTCACGGTGCGCTTTGTCATGTTATAGATCACGATGGGCAGAGTCTGATAATGGCCGCAGGTAAAATAGCTGATCACAAAATCATCCAGCGAAAGGGTGAAGGCCATGATCATACCGGTGAATATGCCTGTGGAAATGGAAGGCAGCACGACCTTAAAGAAGGCCTTAAAGCGAGTGCAACCCAGATCCATTGCAGCCTCTGTGAGGCTTGCATCAGTCTGCCTGAGCTTGGGCATAACAGAAAGGATTACATAGGGCAGATTGAAGGTGATATGAGCGATAAGAACGGTGGGGAAGCCCAAGGATTCTTTTAGCCCGAAGAGCCTGCCCACAAAGATAAAGAGCAACATAAGGGAAACACCGGTAACAATATCGGCGTTCATCATAGGGATGTTTGTGACCGACATAGAAAGCTGCTTGGTAACCTTCTTGCGCATAGCAGAAATGCCAACAGCGGCTGCTGTGCCGAGCACCGTGGAAATAACAGCCGAGAGCACGGCGATAATAAGGGTGTGCTGAAGCGCCGTGAGCATTGTTCGATCGTAAATAAGGCCTTTATACCAATCCAGAGAGAAACTCTCAAAGACCCAAACGCTGCTGCCGGAATTAAAGGAAAAGAAGATCATAACGGCAACGGGGGCATAAAGGAAGAAAACGATGAGAGCCACGTAAAGACGGGAGAGAAGCTTCATATCACAACTCCTCCTTCTTCATCGTCGGTAAACTTGTTCATGATGGCAAGGCTGATAAGTATCATTATCATAAGAACAAGGGAAAGAGCCGAAGCAATATTGTAGTAGTCGGGCCCGTTGTTGAAAAGGAATTCAATGGCATCGCCTATGAGCAGATTTTTATTGCCGCCCAGTTTCTGGGAAATGTAGAAGGTGCTCACGGAAGGCACGAATACCATTGTGATGCCCGAAATCACACCGGGAAGGGAAAGGGGCAGGATAACGTGGCGAAGCCTCTTTCCGCCGTTGGCTCCAAGATCGCTGGCGGCCTCTAAAAGAGAAGGCTCAATTTTGGACATAACCGAATAAATAGGCAGAATCATATAGGGGATGAAATCATAGACCATACCTAAAATAACCGCACCGGGAGTGTTGATAAGCTGAACGTTGGGAAGGCCGATCCAAGAAAGGAATGTGTTTATAAGGCCTGTATTAGCCAAAATTGTGATCCAGGAATAGGTGCGGATAAGGAAGTTCATCCACATGGGCAGCATCACAATCACCAATATCATTCTCTGAGAGCTTATCTTCATTTTAGTCATACAATAAGCCATTGGATAAGCTATAAGCAGAGTGATGATGGTGGCTATAAAGGCATAAAGAATGGAAAGGCCAAAAGCCTTGGAATATTTGCCGATTCCTGCAATGTTTGCAAAGGAAAATACACCGTTTTGATCGGTGAAGGCAAAGTAGATCATTATGATAAGGGGGACTATTATAAATATGGCCGCCCAAACCAGATAGGGAGCTGCAATAATGCGGCTGCCGAAGGATTTTTTGTTCACGGCTTATTCCTCCTCGGTGATATCGGAGAGATGATCCAACTCTTCGCTGTAGGAACTGTAGTCGCCGTAAAGACCGGAATATTCGGATTTTTTCATAACATGGATGGCATCGGGCTCGATAAACAGGCCGACTTCGTTGCCTACAAAGGTTTCGTCGGTAGTTTGAATCATCCACTTAAAGCCGTGGATATCTACGATGATTTCGTAGTGAACGCCAAGGAATGCAACAGATGTGACTACACCCTTAAGCATACCTTTTTCTACGGGGACGATGTCTACGTCCTCAGGGCGAATTACAACGTCAACTGCTTCGTTCTTTGCAAAGCCCTTATCCAAGCAACTGAATTTCACGCCGTTCATTTCCACCAGATAGTCTTCAAGCATGTGGCCGTCAACTATATTACTCTCGCCGATAAAATCGGCTACGAAGGCGTTTTTGGGCTCGTTGTAGATATCCTTGGGGGTGCCGATCTGCTGGATCTTACCATCGTTCATAACAACAACGGTATCCGACATTGTGAGAGCTTCTTCCTGGTCGTGCGTGACGAAAACAAAGGTGATGCCAAGGCTTTGCTGGATCTTTTTAAGCTCGGATTGCATATCCTTGCGAAGCTTTAAGTCGAGTGCTGCCAAAGGCTCGTCCAGAAGGAGAACTTTGGGGCGGTTAACAATAGCGCGGGCAATGGCAACACGCTGTTGCTGGCCACCGGAAAGACGGCTTACATCGCGGCTTTCAAAACCGGAAAGACCCACCAATTTGAGCATTTCCGTGACTCTTTCCTTTATTTCTTCCTTGCTTACACCCTTCACCTTAAGGCCGAATGCCACGTTGTCGTAAACATTCAGATGGGGGAAGAGGGCATATTTCTGGAATATCGTGTTCACCTGGCGCTTATAAGGCGGCAGGGAATTGATTTTTTCACCTTCAAAAAATACCACACCTTCATCGGGCTCAACAAAGCCGGCAATGATACGCAGAGTGGTAGTCTTGCCGCAACCCGAAGGGCCTAAAAGTGTGATAAATTCTCCGTCCTTGATATAAAGATCAAGGTTTTTCAGTATTTGTTCTCCGTCAAAAGAAACGGAAATATTTTTCAGTTCAACCAGGATATTGTCTTTCATTTATGCGCCCCCGATAAACATATTTTTGCAAATTACAACATAACAAGTTCAATATAGTGAAAATTTGCCCCGGTGTCAAGTTATTTTAATAAATATTGGCTTTGGAGGTAATTTTTTGTTGATAGTTTTATAATAATATGCTATATTATATTAAATATTTATTTTGGAGACATATTGCTTTAGGTGATCGTATGATAATTTTGGGAATCGACCCCGGATATGCTATTGTGGGCTACGGTGTTGTTTGCTATGAAAACAACAAATTCACCCCCATTGAGTTCGGCGCGGTTACAACCCCTGCCAAGATGGATTTCACGAAGCGCCTCCTTATGATCAAGGAAGGTATCGAAGAGATCTGCCAAAGGCATAGGATTGATGCCGCCGCCATAGAAAAGCTTTTCTTTAACACCAACACAACCACCGCAATCGACGTGGCTCAAGCAAGGGGAGTAATCGTGTGCACCTTGGCTGCTGCAGGAGTTGAGGTGAATGAATACACTCCATTACAGGTGAAGCAATCTGTTACAGGTTATGGACGTGCAGAGAAAAAGCAAGTGATGGAAATGACAAGGATAATGCTTGGGCTTAAGGAAGTTCCCAAGCCCGACGATACGGCCGATGCGTTGGCGATGGCTATCTGCCATGGCCATTCGGCAGGCTCAGCATTGGGCCGACTTTACAAAATGAGGTGAAATAAATGATCTATTCTCTCAGAGGCAAACTTATTTACAACGATCTTCAATCGGCTGTTATCGAATGTGGTGGTGTTGGGTATAAGTTTTTCACAACACCGTCTACACTTTCGGATATCACCACCTGCAACGGTGACGTTTCGGTATTTACACATATGGCCGTTAAGGAAGACGGTGTGGAGCTTTATGGCTTTGCCGATCCGAGTGAGCTGGAAATGTTCAAATTGCTTATCACCGTTTCGGGCGTTGGCCCCAAGGCGGGTATAGCCATTCTTTCGGCATTCACACCCGATAGGCTTTCTCTTGTGATTGCGGGTGAAGATGCCAAGACTCTTACGTCTGCTCAGGGAATAGGCAACAAGACAGCTCAGCGAATCGTGCTTGAACTTAAAGATAAGATGGGCAATATTTCGGGCACATCTGCTTCGATTTCGGGCGTGGCGGCTGCTGCACACAGTGGCACCGATTCTGTTTCGGAAGCCATCGCCGCGCTTATCTCACTGGGCTATTCCAGAACGGATGCTGTGGTTGCGGTGTCGGGTCTGGATCCTGCGATGAGCACAGATGAACTGATAAAGAATGCATTGAAAGTTGTTGCAAGGCAGGTGCTTAAATAATGGATTTTGAAAACGAAAGAATAATTGTTCCGGAGATGACATCCTTTGATTCCGATATAGAAAGATCCTTGCGCCCCAAAGTGCTGGAGGATTATATCGGGCAGGAGAAGGTAAAGGAAAATCTCAGCATATATATTCAGGCCGCAAGAAGCCGAAAAGAATCGCTGGATCACACTTTGCTCTATGGCCCTCCCGGACTTGGCAAGACAACCCTTGCAGGTATTATTGCCAATGAAATGGGTGTGAATCTTCGTATCACATCGGGACCTGCTATAGAAAAGCAGGGAGATCTGGCAGCGTTGCTCACCAATCTCTCCGAGGGTGATGTGCTTTTTATCGATGAGA
The DNA here is from genome assembly GCA_045644025.1 of Acutalibacteraceae bacterium. Classification (GTDB taxonomy): domain Bacteria; phylum Bacillota; class Clostridia; order Oscillospirales; family Acutalibacteraceae; genus JAZRGE01. Next base: position 10,312 of record JAZRGE010000070.1, read on the forward strand.
TACACCGTCTTTCCCGAAGCGTGGAAGAAATTCTTTATCCTGCAATGCAGGATTTTGCGCTGGATATTATTATCGGCAAGGGTCCATCGGCCAGGTCTATTCGTTTGGATCTGCCTCATTTCACCTTGGTGGGAGCCACCACCCGTTCGGGTCAGCTCACAGCTCCTTTAAGGGATAGATTCGGTGTTATGCTCCGCTTAGAGCTTTACACTCCCGAAGAACTTGCCTCTATTATCACCCGATCGGCAGGAATTTTGGATATACCCATCGATTCCGAAGGCGCTTTGGAGATCGCATCCCGTTCCAGAGGCACACCCCGTATTGCCAACAGATACCTAAAGAGAGTGCGTGATATTGCCCAGGTGAATTACGATGGCAAGATCACAGCAGAAGTGGCAATGGATGCTCTTCAGCGTTTTGAGATAGATGAACTCGGCCTGGATGCATTTGATCGCAGATTGCTTGAAACAATTATCACCAACTATGGCGGAGGCCCCGTTGGCCTTGAGACTTTAGGCGCTGCTCTCGGTGAAGAAAGCATCACCATAGAAGACGTTTACGAGCCCTATCTCTTGCAGATCGGCTTCTTAAACAGAACTAACAGAGGCCGATGTGTAACTGCCGCTGCATACGAACACCTGGGCATTCCTTTCCCGGGGGAGAAACAACTCACATTCTGAAAAGAGGAAACTAATTGAGATACACAAAGGATTTTATGGATTACGAGCTTATAGACGCCACCGACGGTGAGCGTCTGGAGCGCTGGGGCAACATTATTCTTGTGCGCCCCGATCCGCAGGTTATATGGTCGCTGCCTCGCACCAATCCGCTTTGGGAAAATGCCCATGCGGTCTATCATCGCTCCAATAAAGGCGGCGGTGCATGGGAGCAACTCAAAAAAGTGCCCGATTGCTGGGCTATAAAGTATGGCAATCTCAGTTTTAATCTTAAGCCTATGGGCTTTAAGCACACAGGCCTTTTCCCCGAGCAATCGGTGAACTGGGATGCTATGGCTGATATGATCAGAAACGCAGGAAGACCTATTTCGGTGCTTAATCTTTTTGCCTACACCGGCGGTGCCACTTTGGCCTGCCTTGATGCAGGGGCTGCTGTTACTCACGTGGATGCTTCCAAAGGTATGGTTGCTTGGGCAAAGGAAAATGCAAGGATATCGGGGCTTTCCGAAAAAAGCGTTCGCTGGCTTGTGGATGATTGCATGAAATTCGTGCGCCGTGAGATCCGCCGTGGCAATAAATATGATGCCGTGGTGCTGGATCCGCCTTCTTATGGGCGAGGCCCCGATGGTGAAGTTTGGAAACTGGAAGATCAGCTTGGCGAAATGCTTAGCTGCATTAAGCAGATTTTAAGTGATGAACCGCTTTTTGTGCTTCTTAATTCCTACACCGGCGGAATTTCTCCCACCATCACCGGCTTTATGATGGAGAACTACATAGGCGGTGGAAAAGGAAAGGTAACAACAGGGGAGATAGGCCTTCCCATTACCGATAGGGGCACCGTGCTACCTGCAGGTAATTCTACGTTCTGGACACCCTAAATTATTTTGCACTAAGGAAATGTAATGGATAAGATAATTGAAGCGTTAAATGTTACATTTGAATATTCCGACGACGACTACGGCACCTACACTACCTTTGCCGATCTCACACTTGGTATCGAAAGGGGTAGCTTTACTGTTATCGCAGGGCGCAACGGCTCGGGTAAATCCACCCTGGCCAAGCTTTTTAATGGTTTGAATCGCCCTACAAGCGGTAAGGTGCTGGCTTTTGGGATGGATACTTGCGACGACAGCAGCGAATTCCAGATTCGCAAAAAAGTTGGCCTTGTGTTTCAAAACCCTGATAACCAGCTTGTGGCCAATACCATTGAGGAAGACGTTGCCTTCGGCCCCGAAAATCTTGGCCTTGCTCCCGAGGAATCTGCCCGTAGGGTGAAAGAAGCTCTGGAAGCGGTGGATATGTTGGAGCATCTGAATGACGCACCGCACAATCTTTCGGGCGGCCAAAAGCAGCGAGTGGCTATCGCGGGAATTCTTGCGATGGAGCCGGAATGTATCGTGCTGGACGAGCCCACGTCTATGCTTGATCCAAGGGGTAGGCGCGAAGTTATGGATACTCTTCTCAAACTTAAAAAAGAGAAGGGTATGACTGTTGTGCTTATTACTCATTTTATGGATGAGGCTGCTCTTGCCGATCGCCTTATTGTGATGGACAGAGGCAAGATCGTGGCCGACGGTGCGCCCAAGGATGTTTTTTCGGATGTGGAAAAAATCGAATCGGCAGGATTGGAACTCACGTATCCTGCGATGCTTGCTTTGGAGCTTAAGCGAGCAGGTGTGGAGCTCAAGGGAAGCATTATTGATGAAGATGATTGCGCAAAGGTTCTTGCTGCTCTCATAGAAGGGGGGCGTGCCTGATGTCGATTATTCGCACGGAAGATCTATGCTATTCCTACACTCCCGACGTGCCCTTTTCCCATTATGCCGTGGATAATATGAATTTTGAAGCCTATGAAAAAGAAATCGTAGGCATCATAGGCCACACAGGCTCGGGTAAAAGCACCCTTATTCAGCATCTCAACGGTTTGCTTCGCCCCAACAGCGGAAAAGTGTTGCTTGCGCAAAAGGATATTTGGGAAAACCCCAAAGAGATCAGAAAGGTTCGCTTTAAGGTGGGCCTTGTATTCCAATATCCGGAATATCAGCTGTTTGAAGACACAGTTTATAAAGATATTGCCTTTGGCCCAATAAATATGGGGCTTGGCGAAGAAGAAATAGAAAAAATTGTGCGCCGCACAGCCGAAATGGTGGGAGTCACCGCCCTTTTGGAGAAATCTCCCTTTGATCTATCCGGTGGTGAGAAGCGAAGAGTTGCCTTGGCGGGAATTCTTGCTATGGAGCCCAAGGTGCTTGTGCTTGATGAGCCTACGGCAGGGCTTGATCCTGAAGGCAGAAGGCTTATATCTCAGATTATTCTTAATTATCGCAAAATGTTTGATGCCACAGTAATCGTGGTTTCGCATAATATGGACGACTTAGCCGCTATTGCAGATAGGATCGTTGTTATCAACGATGGCAAGATTGCCTTGCAAGGTAGTGTTAGTGAAGTCTTTTCTCACAACGAAGAGCTTAAAAATATGGGCTTAGATGTACCCCATATCACATCTGTTTTCTTAAAGCTTAGGGAAATGGGCGTGGATCTTGGAGTGGATGTGTTCACAATTCCCCAGGCTGTAGAAAGGATCACATCGGCGTTGGCAGGAGGTGGCACCCATGCTTAAGGATGTTACTTTCGGCCAGTATATCAGCGGAAATTCCATTCTTCATAAATTGGATCCAAGGGGCAAACTTTGCATGTTTCTTGCTCTGATAATCCTTGTTTTTGTGGCAACTAATATTTATTCGGTTGCCCTTGTTGTTGCAACGGTGGCCCTGCTTGTGGCAATTTCCCGAATTCCGCTTAAGCTTTATCTCAAAAACTTGAAATCAATATTGTTTATTATTATTTTCACGTCGGTGCTTAATGCGCTCTATGTGAAAACAGGCACCGTGCTGCTCGACCTTCATTGGTTTGCGATCACAACTGATGGTCTTTTAAGGGCAGGATTGATGTCGGTTCGCTTGATGATGCTTATCACTCTAAGCTCTATGCTCACCTACACCAGCACACCCACCTCTCTAACAGACGGTTTGGAAAGGCTTCTTTCGCCTCTTAGGCTGATAGGGCTTGGCAATGCTGTGCATTGTATGGCAATGATGATCACCATTGCTCTGAGATTTATTCCCACCTTGCTTGAGGAGACCAATAAGATCATAAGTGCTCAGAAAGCCAGAGGTGCCGATATCGAAAGCGGCGGCCTCATAAAACGCATAAAGGCATTGCTTCCCATACTCATTCCTCTGCTTATTTCGGCCGTGCGCCGAGCATCCGAATTAGCCGAAGCTATGGAGTGCCGATGCTACAACGGTGGCGAGGGCCGTGTGAGAATGAAGCAACTCAAATTCGGTGCGATAGATTATATTGCCGCCTGTGCCGTTTTGGCTTTTGGTGGCGGAGTGATTGCTCTTAGAATTTTTCTTTAATGGGGTATTTTATGAGGCGCTGTTTGCTTTATCTTAAATACGACGGTACAAATTATCACGGCTGGCAGGTTCAGCCCAATGGGATCACCGTGCAGGAGAAAATGTGCGATGCCACCGAAAATATTTTCGGTGAAAGGCTGAACATAACAGGATGCAGTCGTACCGATTCGGGTGTGCACGCAAATATGTTTTGCTGCCATATAGATGTGCCCAACGATATGCCTGCAAAG
>JAZRGE010000071.1:0-42606 GCA_045644025.1 Acutalibacteraceae bacterium
TCGTTTTCATTCACAATGGGAACGGCATTCATTTTAAGCAGAGTGTTGATGGTGTTGGAAACATTCTTCTTGCGCTCTTTATGATCCACAACGTCTCTATTAAGCAATATCTGTGCGGCAACATAGCCGTATTCGGAAAAAAACCTATCATAAATGCTCATAAGATCGCACTGACCAACGGCAGCGGCAGCCTGTTTGCGCTTAGTCTCTGTTGGCCTTTTTTTAAGGCCAAGACGATTAACACCAACGGCAATAGCACCCGAAGAAACCAGCACAACTTCATTGCCGCTGTTTTTAAGCTCGGAAACAACTCTGGCAATGTGCTCCATTCTCTTAAGATTGGGCTTTCCATTCTCATAAGTGAGAGTGGAAGAACCAATTTTTATAACAATTCTTTTTCCTTTATTGCAGGTCATTTTGCTTCATCCCCAATTTGGAATTTCATTTAATGAATTGTAGCATAAAATTTACACCTTGTAAACAATTTTTGCCAAATAATGCTTTGATTCGATAGAGTTTTGTGATATAATTACATTAATTTTTGATTAAATCATTATTCCCTTTGAAAGGAAATGAATAAAATGGGATTTCTTAAAAAGATTTTCGGAGATTACAGCACCAAAGAGCTTAAAAGAATTCAGCACTTAGTGGATGCTGTTTTGGCTCGTGAAGAAGAATATGCCGCATTATCTGATAACGAACTAAAGGGTATGACAGCTAAATTCCGTGATTTGCTGGCCAAAGGCCAGACTCTCGATAGTATTCTGCCCGATGCATTTGCCGTTTGCCGCGAAGCATCCTGGCGCGTGCTCGGAATGAAGCACTTCCCCGTTCAGATTATCGGCGGTATTATTCTCCACCAGGGCCGAATCAGCGAAATGAAGACGGGCGAAGGCAAAACACTCGTTGCCACTCTCCCCGCATATCTCAATGCCATCGAGGGTAAGGGTGTTCATATTGTCACCGTGAACGATTATCTTGCCAAGCGTGATAGCGAATGGATGGGCAAAGTATATCGTTTCCTCGGCCTGGAAGTTGGCTTGATCATCCACGGAATGAATCACGAAGAAAAGCAGCAGGCCTATAACGCCGATATAACTTATTGCACCAATAATGAATTAGGCTTTGATTATCTGCGCGATAATATGGTCACCTATAAAGAGCAACGCGTTCAGCGTGGCCACAATTTTGCTATTGTAGACGAAGTGGACTCCATTCTTATAGACGAAGCACGTACTCCCCTTATTATATCCGGTCGTGGAGAAAAATCCACCGAGCTCTACACCCAGGCAAACCGCCTTGCAAGATCCCTCAAAATGGTAACTGTGAAGGAAATGGATGATAAACAGAGCGATGAATCCATGGCCTACGATGGAGACTACGTTGTGGATGAAAAGGCCAAAACCTGCGTGCTCACCCCCAGCGGCGTTAAGAAAGCCGAAGAATTTTTTAAGATAGATAATCTCAACGATGCCGATAATATAGAAATATCTCACCACGTGAACACCGCCATCAGAGCCTATGGCATTATGAAGCGCGACGTAGACTACGTTGTGAAAGACGGCGAGGTTGTTATTGTTGATGAGTTTACCGGTCGCCTTATGTTTGGCCGCCGCTACAACGAAGGCTTACATCAGGCTATTGAAGCTAAAGAAGGCGTGAAGATCGCCAACGAATCCAAAACGTTGGCAACTATCACATTCCAGAACTTCTTCCGCCTCTACACCAAACTCTCGGGTATGACAGGTACTGCCCTTACCGAAGAAAACGAATTTAGGGAGATCTACAATCTGGACGTTATAGAGATCCCCACCAACAAACCCCTTGCAAGAATCGATCTCAACGATATCGTTTATAAAACAGAACGTGCTAAATTCAAAGCCGTTATTCAAAAAATAATCGAATGTAATAAGATTGGTCAGCCCGTGCTTGTTGGCACAATCAGCATAGAAAAATCCGAGATTTTAAGCGCCCTGCTTAAAAAAAGCGGCATTAAGCACAACGTGCTGAACGCCAAAAACCACGAGCATGAAGCCGAAATTATTGCCCAGGCAGGTAAGTTTGGCGCTGTTACAATCGCCACAAACATGGCAGGCCGGGGCACCGATATTATGTTGGGCGGTAATGCAGAATATCTTGCAAAGGCAAAGCTTCGGGGCGAAGGGTTCAGCGAAGAGATCATATCGGAAGCCACCGGCTACGCCGAAACCGACGATAAAGACATAATAGAAGCCAGAGAGATGTTCACCAACGCTTTGGCTGAATACAAAAAGGAAATTGCACCGGAAGCCGAAAAAGTACGCAATGCGGGCGGCCTTTGCATAATAGGCACAGAAAGGCACGAATCCCGCCGAATCGATAATCAGCTTCGCGGACGTTCCGGCCGCCAGGGCGATCCAGGTCAATCAGTATTCTATATCTCTGTGGAAGATGATCTGCTCCGCCTTTTCGCAGGTGAAAGACTTTATAATCTCATGGAAACATTGAACATCGATGAAAATATGCCCCTTAATATGACAATGCTTTCCAACTCCATAGAAACAGCACAGCAGCGAATCGAAGGCCGAAACTTCAGCATAAGAAAGAATGTTTTGGAATATGATGATGTTATGAACAAACAGCGCGAGCTTATCTACGAGCAGCGCAACAAAGTTCTCGATGGTGAAGACATCAGCGCATCTATTTCCAATATGATCGATGGAGTTATTGAAAACGCTGCCGCAGATTTCCTTTACAACGATACCGATCCCGAGAACAGAAACGTGCAGGGCTTCAGAGATTATTTTATGGGATGGCTTATCGATCCCACCGATCTCAGGTTCGATGTTTCTGCCCTAAGTAAACTTTCCGCAGCAGAAATAAAAGATCTTCTTCGCGAATATATCGATGGTATTGTTTCTCAGCGCGAAGAGAAATTCGGCAGCGAGCTTATGCGAGAAGTTGAGCGAGTAATGCTGCTCAGAAGCGTTGATACACATTGGATGGATCATATCGATGCTATGGACGAACTGCGCAACGGCATCGGCCTCAGAGCCTACGGCCAGCACAATCCTGTTGTGGAATACCGCAACGAAGGCTACAATATGTTCAACGATATGACCGACGCCATTCGTGAAGAGACTGTTAAACGAATACTCACTGTGAGAATTGCTAAGAACGAGGAAGTAAAGCGCGAAAAAGTGGCTGAAGAAACATCCTCGGGCGCCGACGACGGCTCGGTTTCCTCCACCGTTCGCGGCACGGGAAGAGTGCCTAAAAATGCTCTTTGCCCTTGCGGAAGCGGAAAGAAATACAAAAGATGCTGCGGCAAAGATGAAAAATAAAACATTTTTCTTTCAAAGGCTTGACACATTGGAAAAATGTGGCTAAAATAATATTAGCACTCGCAATATTAGAGTGCTAACGCCATCCATAATATAAATTCACATAGGAGGTCATTTCAGATGACAATCAAACCCTTAGCAGACAGAGTTGTTATTAAAACCGTTGAAGCCGAAGAAACAACCAAAAGCGGAATTATTCTCGCAGGCAGCGCCAAGGAAAAGCCCCAGATAGCTGAGGTTGTGGCTGTTGGCCCCGGTGGCTTGGTTGAAGGCAAAGAAATATGTATGATAGTTAAAGTTGGCGATAAGGTTCTCACCAGCAAATATTCCGGCACAGAAGTTAAGGTAGACGGCCAGGAATTCAGCATTGTTCGCCAATCAGATATACTTGCAATCGTAGAATAACAGGAGGCAATTACTATGGCTAAAGAAGTACTTTTTGGCGAAGACGCACGCAAGGCTTTGCAGTCCGGCGTGGATCAGCTTGCCAACGCTGTGAAGGTAACATTGGGCCCCAAGGGCAGAAACGTGGTGCTGGATAAGCGTTTTGGCGCTCCCCTTATCACCAACGACGGTGTAACTATTGCTAAAGAAATCGAGCTGGACGATCCCTTTGAAAATATGGGTGCACAGCTTGTTAAGGAAGTTTCCACCAAAACAAACGACGTTGCAGGCGACGGTACAACAACCGCTACCCTGCTTGCACAGGCCATCGTTTGCGACGGTATGAAGAACGTTACTGCAGGCGCCAACCCTATGGTACTTAAAAAGGGTATCAAAAAGGCTGTAGATGCCGCTGTTACTGCAGTTAAGAGCAACGCTAAAAAAGTTGGCAGTTCCGAAGATATCGCCAGAGTTGCAACAGTTTCTTCCGGCGATGAAAAAATTGGTAAACTTATCTCCGAAGCAATGGAAAAAGTTTCTGCAGATGGTGTTATCACCGTGGAAGAATCCAAAACAGCCGAAACATATTCCGAGGTTGTTGAAGGCATGCAGTTTGATAGGGGCTATATCACTCCCTATATGGTGACTGATTCCGATAAAATGGAAGCTGTACTGGATGAGCCTGTTATCCTTATCACAGATAAGAAGATCTCCAATATCCAGGATATCCTTCCCCTGCTGGAACAGATTGTCCAGGCAGGCAAGAAGCTGCTTATTATTGCCGAAGATATTGAAGGCGAAGCTCTTTCCACAATTATCGTCAATAAGCTTCGCGGCACCTTCACCTGTGTTGGCATAAAAGCTCCCGGATTCGGCGATCGCCGCAAGGAAATGCTTCGCGATATAGCCATTCTCACAGGTGGCGAAGTGATCACCGAAGAGCTCGGCTTGGATCTTAAGGATGCCACCGTGCAGATGCTTGGCACCGCAAGGCAGGTAAAGATCAGCAAGGAAAACACCATCATCGTGGATGGTGCAGGCAGCAGCGATGAAATCGCTGCAAGAATCGGCCAGATCAAAAATCAGATTGAGACTACCACATCCGAGTTTGATAAAGAAAAGCTTCAGGAAAGACTTGCTAAGCTTGCAGGCGGCGTGGCTGTGATCAAGGTTGGCGCTGCCACAGAGATCGAAATGAAAGAACAGAAGCTTCGCATAGAAGATGCTTTGGCTTCCACTAAGGCCGCTATCGAGGAAGGCTACGTTGCAGGCGGCGGCACTGCTCTGCTCAACGCAATCCCCTCTGTGAAAGCACTGCTTGAAACAGAAATGGACGCCGATGAAAAAACCGGCGTTAAGATTATTCTGAACGCTCTGGAAGCGCCTGTTCGCCAGATCGCTTATAATGCAGGTCTGGAAGGCTCTGTTATTGTGGATAAAATCGTTTCCAGCGGAAAAGCAAACTTCGGCTTCGATGCATACAACGAAGTTTACACCGATATGCTTGAAGCAGGCATTGTGGATCCTGCAAAAGTTACCCGCACAGCGTTGGAAAACGCCGCATCTGTTGCTTCCATGATTCTTACAACCGAATCCCTTGTGGCCGATAAGAAGGAAGATGCTGCCGCAGCAAATGCTGCAGCTCAGGCCGCTGCCGCAGCAGGCGGAATGTATTAATACAAAGCACAAAAATAAAAGGCACCCGGAAGATCATTCTTCCAGGTGCTTTTTTAATGTTTCTAATATTTCATTGGCTAGCTCATATTTGGCTTTAGGATATAAAATATACTTTGCTCTTTCAAGTAGTGAACTATCCTTATTGCAGGCATATGTAAGCATTTTAAATCTAAGGTTTATATACTTTTTATAAAGCCTATTCAGCCCAAGCCTTTTAGCAGATGCAATGCAATGAAAGCTAAGTGCGGTTGATGTGTCGCTTATCGTTTCCGCAATAACAATTACATCAAGCGGAAAAACCTTTTTATAGTTCCGCTTTATTATTTTATATGCGTTTTTAATATTCTTTTTATTAATCGCATCTCCCACTAGATCTAGATAATGGTGTATGGAAGGCGCTAAATTATCGCAATGTTTTCTATTGATTTTTTTGAACAAGCTATCAATGTTTTCTTGCTGCCATAATTTTAAAATATCTTTGCTTATGTTAAGAGATTTAAACTCTGTATATCTGGAAGGATATTCTCTATCCATATGAAAAGAGCTGCAACCCATTGCAAGAAAAAACTCTTTTGCATCATCTAAGGTTTTAATAACCTTATTCTTATCGAACAATATATCCGCCTCCTATACCCTTAAGCACATTATATCACAATCAATAAGCTTACCATTTATCTTCATTTCGCCAACCATCGTACCTGTTTTTTCAAAGCCAAACTTCTTATATAGCGCGATAGCTCGCTCGTTATCGCTTCTCACCGTAAGATGCAATATTTCAATATTATTAAACAACGCAAATTTAATAATTTCCTGCATCAAAAGTGAGCCGATGCCATTCCCCCAAAACTCTTTAAGCACAGAAATACCGATCTCTCCCCTATGCCTAAGCCTTTCTCTATCCACAACATCAAGATTAGCAATGCCAATAATCTTTCCATCATATCTAGCAACAAAAAGGGGAGAAAGTTTTGCCGCTTCCCTGCTTTTAATAAAATCGGCTTCCTGCTCCACGGTGAAAGGCAGACCTTCGGGGCCAAAGGTAATATTATCGCTTTCTGCCCCAATCTTCTTTGTGTAATCAAGCAATTCTTTTGCATCGCTTGATTTTGCTCGTTCTATTTTCAGTTTCATATTCAAACTCCTGTTAAATCAAAATCGGGAATATAAAATTTCTCGGCAGAAGAAATCTCCTGCACGAAGCCATCTTCAATTCCACAAGAGCGCATATATCCCACAGCCCAGTTATATTCACTTTCAGTAATTTTTCGGGCTAGATCGGGAATATTCGCAACGTTTGGCATAGGGGTATATTGCCCCATAAGCGAAAAAAGCACCTCACCGTTCGCAAATCGCTCCGAAATATGATCCAGCACGTTTCGAGTGTTTTCATATGCATTGGGCAGCACAAGATGCCTTATAAGCACACCGCTTTTAAGCATACCATCGTCCATTATATATCTGCCGCGCTGGCGATACATTTCTTCAACTGCCGCCTTGGAAACATCAAAATAATTCTCCGCAAAAGAATATTTTTTTGCGAGCTGATCATCGCCGTATTTCATATCGGGCATATAAATATCAACAAGGCCATCAAGCATTTTAAGTGTTTCGGGAAGTTCATATCCCGATGAATTCCAAACGATCGGAAGCTTTCCGCCATATATTTCCAGCGCCTTAGCAATCTGAGGAGTGAAATGTGTGGGTGTGACCAAATTGATGTTGTGCACGCCTTCCTGTTCCAGCCGCTTAAAAACATCGGCAAGTTGCTGCGGTGTGAGTTCCCTACCTTTTATATTTCGGCTTATATCAGCGTTTTGGCAAAAGGTGCAACCAAGGTTGCAACCCGAGAAAAAGACCGTTCCGGAGCCGTTTTCGCCGCTGATACACGGTTCTTCGAAATAATGGGGTGCAGATCTGGCAACAACGGGATTTATGCCTGCTCTGCAACGCCCAAAAGTCTTCACCCTATCGGCATTGCAGGCCGCAGGGCACAGATTACATAGAGAAAGATCCACTAAAAAACACCTTAGTTCAAAATTTCTTTTTCCGCCGTACTAAACATGCTGTCAATTGCATCTTTGAGCGGCCTGTTGGCAGCAGAAACCAGCTTAGGATCGCTTTTAAGAAGCTCAGCCGCATCCCTGCCTGCCAGTTGCATAAGTTGCATATCCGTGAGCATATCGGCTATCTTCAAATCCGGCAGACCGTGCTGACGTTTGCCAAGAAAATCTCCGGGACCTCTGGCCTTAAGATCTTCCTGAGCTATGATAAAACCATCGTTGGTCTTGCACATAATATCCGAGCGGCGCACGTTTTCTTCGTTCTGCGCATCAGAAATAAGAATGCAGGTGGATTTATGGCTTCCGCGACCAATTCTGCCTCTTAGCTGATGAAGCTGTGAAAGACCAAACCGCTCCGAATTTTCAATCACCATTATCACGGCATTGGGCACGTCTATGCCAACTTCTATAACCGTGGTAGCCACAAGCAACTGCATTTCTCCCGAAATGAACTTTTTCATCACTTCTTCTTTCTGTTTGGGAGTGAGTTTGCCGTGCATAAGCCCTGCCGAATAGCCTGCAAAATAATTGTTCACAGTCTCATCGTAAAATTCCTTGGCAGAAGCCACATCCTGGCCGTTTTCTTCCACCATCGGACACACGATATAGCCCTGCCTGCCTTCATCGAGATGCTTTTTAACATAATTATAAGCACGTTCCCTAAGGGATGTGTTCACCGCAAACGTCTCTATCGCCTGCCTACCCTTAGGAAGCTCATCTATCACAGAAATATCCAGATCACCGTAAACCACAAGAGAAAGCGTGCGAGGAATAGGTGTGGCCGACATAACAAGCAGATGAGCGCAATCTCCCTTTTTAAGGAGCTGAGCCCTTTGAGCAACGCCAAATCGGTGTTGTTCGTCTGTGATCACAAGGGCCAGGTTTTCAAATTTAACATCCTCCGTGAGGAGTGCATGGGTACCCACGATAATATCCACGCCATTTTCGGCCAACGCATCACAGATCCTTGCGCGATCCGCTTTAGTTGTGCTGCCGATAAGAAGCTCTATTTTAAGGCCTGTGCCCTCAAACAGCTTCTTCAGGGTGTTGTAGTGCTGGGTGGCAAGAATTGTTGTGGGAGCCATCATAGCCGAAACATAGCCGCTTTTAGCCACCGAATACATAAGTGAGGCTGCCACGGCAGTCTTACCGGAGCCAACATCGCCCTGCACAAGGCGGCTCATAGCGGTTGCACCCATCATATCTTTGGCACATTCTTCAATCACTCGCTTTTGTGCACCCGTGAGGCTAAAAGGAAGCAAGGATTGATATTCCGCAGAGTGATCTCCTATTTTCTTGGCACCCAACACTCTTCGGGATGCAGACACCATTCGCATACCCGATTGCAGGACAAAAAGCTCTTCAAATATAAGGCGCTTTCTGGCATAATCCAACGCCGTGGGAGATTCGGGAAAATGAATATTCTTTAAGGCGTATCTCAATGTGCATAGATCGTTCTTAACTCTCACAGATTCCGGAATAATATCTTCATCGGGCAAAAGTTCGTTTATATTCTTAAGCAACACGCCTTCTATCATAGCCGAAGTGAGCCCTTCGGTGGCTTTATAAATTGGGCGGATCCTATTGCTTCCAACAGGCTTTATGGCAGGAGAAGACATTTCCCTGCCTGCATGACTACCGATAATCTTTCCGTAGAATAAATATTCTCTGCCTTTTTGAATTTTCTCCGCAAGATATTTATTATTGAATAGGGTTACGTTCATATAGCCCGATTCATCACCCACACGGAAATAATAAATCACTAAATTGCGGCGGATTTTTCGCTCGCGCACCTCGGTTTCCACTCTTGCTTTAACACAACATTCCGTGTCCAGCGGAGCAAAAAATATCTCATCGGGATTGCTCCAATCTTCATAAGCACGGGGATAGAAACGCAAAAGGGCGTCGGCATCCGACACCCCAAGCTTTTCAAAAAGCTGAGCGCGTTTTTCACCAACACCCTTAACAAATCTAATACTTTTATTTCTTAATTCACGTTCTGTCATTTTTTATTCGACCGAAATAATGTAGTAATAAACAGGCTGACCGCCATCTACCATAACAACCTCGATATCCGAGCCGACCTTTGCCTGAATGGCAGCCTGGGCTTCCATTGCCTGCTCCTCGGTGATATCTTCGCCATAGAACACCGTGATAGCATAGCTTTCCTTTGTGAGAAGCGCCTTAACAAGCTTTGTGATACACTTGTTCATATCGGTTTCCACAAAATCGATCTTGCCGTTCTTAATAGCAAGCAGATCGCCCATCTTTATTTTGTGGCCATCATATTCGGAATCACGGGCTGCAAAGGTGATCTGGCCGCTGCCAACAGCTTCGTATGCTGCACGCATAGCAATCACATTAGCCTCTGTATCGGTTTCTGGATCGAAGGCAAGCATAGAGGAAACACCCATGGGGATTGTTCTGGTGTGGAGCACTTCAACCTTGCGTGTTGCAAGGGGGATCGCCTGCTCGGCAGCCATAATAATATTCTTATTGTTGGGAAGCACAAAGACAGTCTCTGCAGGAGTAGATTCAATGGCTCTGAGAATATCGTCTGTGCTGGGATTCATAGTCTGTCCGCCGCTTACAACAACATCGGCACCCAGATCCTTAAAGAGGCTCTCCAGACCGGCACCTGCAGAAACCACCACGAAACCATAAGGCTTCTCGGGGGCAACAGGTGTGTAGGACTTGCCAGAGATGGGATTCTTCTTTTCCTGCGGAAGCTTGGAATTATGTTTTGCACGCTCGTTCTGATCGCGCATATTTTCAACCTTCATATTGATAAGCTGACCGAATTCCAATCCTTTTTCAAAAGCATTGCCGGGATGATCGGTGTGAACGTGCACCTTGATGATCTCTTCATCATCAACCACAACAACGCAATCACCGATGCTTTCAAGATATGCACGGAGATTAACTGCATCTTCGGCATTATCGGAAGCACGGCGCACAATAAACTCTGTGCAATAAGTAAATGTGATATCTTCCTCGGCCAAAGCAACGGCGGATTCCACAACCGCTTCGCCCTTATCTGCAGAAGCATCCTGCACGGCAATAATCTCGCCGCCGCGGAACACCTGAAGCATACCTTCAAGAATCACACAGAAGCCTTTACCGCCCGCATCCACAACACCTGCTTTCTTAAGAGCAGGAAGCATTTCGGGAGTCTCCTCCAAAATATCGCAGGCACCCTTAAGAGCTGCCTCGGCAACCGCCAAAGCATCCTGGCCTGCATCGGCAGCAATCTGAGCCTTTTCCTGTGCCACACGAGCAACGGTGAGAATCGTGCCTTCGGTGGGCTTCATAACAGCACCGTAGGCGGCCTCCACACCAAGCTTCAACGCAGCAGCAAACTGAGCACCGTCGGCTGTTTCTATTTCCTTCATTCCCTTGGAAAGGCCACGGAAAAGCAGAGAAAGAATAACACCCGAATTTCCTCTGGCGCCGCGCAGCATAGCAGAAGCAGCAGCCTTTGTAACTTCGGCAACGGTTGCATCATCGGAAAGCCTTGATAACTCAAGGCTTGCAGCTGATGCTGTCATAGACATATTTGTACCTGTGTCTCCATCCGGAACGGGAAACACGTTGAGTTCATCAACCTTAACGCGGTTGTTTAAGATGTTGTTTGCACCCGAGATGATAGCATCACGGTAGATTTTTCCGTTAAACAAATCGTAGCACTCCTTTGTTGCGCAGAAATAAATTTACTCCTTGATGCCGTCCACCTTAACAGTCACTTTATCGACCTTAATTCCGGTGGTTTCATTCACGGTGTATTTAATCTTATTGATAATGCTTTTTGCAATAGCGTTGATATTCATGCCGTAAACTACCACAACATGAATCTCCACAGAAACAGAATCGTTGTTGCCATAGACCTTGATGCCGTTATCCACAGCAGAGCCTTTGGTGATAAGATTCTTAACCTTCTGCATTCCCTTGGGAACCATTTCAACAACGCCATAGCAAGACGATACTGCCTGACCTATCAGCTTAGAAAAATATTCGTTGGAAATAACGATCTCACCGATTCTTGTCTGATAAGATACCATAAACTTTCCTCCTGTATCGTTTGATCAACCCAGCTTCCAAATGCCATAATAAACGTTTGTGAGCCAGGGGTTTAATATATTATCGGGCAAATTGGCATCATAGCCAAGCCAACCCAATCTATAACATATGGGAATAACGGGGAGCTCCGACATAAAATGGATTAGTATATCGGAGAAAAGAGCATCTCCCGAATAAAACTCCTTGATTTTATCCTGCGTGGTGCCCGCAAAGAGCTGGCCTTCATCCTCAGCCACTCCTTGGGATTGATTCACGCCGAAAGCGGCAGAGCCGCCATGTACCAAAAGCTGGGATACATCCATATTATTCTTAAAGCGCACTTCGCCGATATAAAGTTGAAAATCGCCGTTGCGCAGGGATTTAATATAATCATCATAGCTTTTTGGCGTGACAACAGCTTTTATGCCACATTCTTCAAGCTGGGCAGAAATAAGCTGTGCAAGAGCCATCTTGTTGCGATTTTCCTTATTCACCAGGATATCTAAAGATATTATTTTGCCTTTTTCATTACAATAATATCCATCCTTATCTTTTGCATTATACCCCATTGTTGCCAATTTTGCAAGCATATTATCAATATCTGCCGTAGGAAGTATTGTTTGTATGCCTTCTGCATCGGGCCAATGCGCAGGATAAAGGCCTGCGGCAGGCTTTGCATAGTTGGTGAGTGCCGTTTCACAAAGCTCTTCCCTATCTATAATCCCGCTTATTACCTGGCGAATATCGGAATCGATAGAATAATAATCCTCGTTTATTCCAATATAAACGAGATTAGTTGTTGCAACCCGCCTGTTTTTACCCACCATTCGCGGGATATCACCATTTGCCAAATCGGAGTAATAAACAGAGATTCTTCCGGCAGAAATATTATGCTCAAGTGCCTCACTGTCGGGAGTGTTTATAAGGGTGATATTTTTTAGCAACGTATCGGCTGTTCTATAATTCTCGTTAGCAAAAAGCGCAAATTCTTTTCGCACATATCGGCCTGTGCCGATTGGATCATAAAGCACGTTATCGCTGCTCTCCAGTTTATCACTTTCTGCCTTTATGATCGGAAAAGTTAAAAGATTGGCCGCATAAACATCTTTTTTAGCAAGGCGGAATTTAAGATTTAATGAATCTATCACCTCACAGGCTGTTATCGAAGACAGATCGGAGCAATAATTGCCGCCTTCTTTTTTTGCAAGATCAAAGGAATATTTAACATCGCCCGAGCTAAAGGGGCTGCCATCAGAAAATTTTACATTACTCTTTATCTTCACAAAAAGATAACCGTCATCGTATGCAACACTTTCAGCAAGAGCGTTGATCCGATTATAGTTTCCGTCTATTCCAACCAGCGGTTCGTACAAAAGCGAAGCCAGCATACTGTTAACGTTGGTAACGCAAGTGTAAGGATTAAGATAATCGTTATCACAAAAAGCTAGAGATATTTTATATGCAGCAGAATCAGAGCCCTGGCCGAGATCACCGTTCTGCGGCATATTACTGCCACGGCACCCCCAGCAAGAAAGCAAAATTGATACTGTTAAGATCAACGCTGCTGCTTTTTTCACGTATATCCCTCTCAATTAAACCTTACTCTTTCCACACCAACGCATCGGCCTGTGGATTTATCGATATCAAATATACAACCGTTCACATAGGCCGTGCCTTCTGCGGCCATAAATT
The DNA here is from genome assembly GCA_045644025.1 of Acutalibacteraceae bacterium. Lineage (GTDB taxonomy): Bacteria > Bacillota > Clostridia > Oscillospirales > Acutalibacteraceae > JAZRGE01. Next base: position 13,193 of record JAZRGE010000071.1, read on the forward strand.
TATCCCTGGCATCATCTCTTAATCGGGAAATAATTATATCCTTTTGCACGCCAAGTACAGAATCCTCCACACCTGTCATACCAATATCTGTAATATATCCCGTGCCGCAGGGCATGATCTGCTCATCGGCGGTGGCAATATGGGTGTGCGTGCCAAACATTGCGGAAACCTTTCCATCAAGATAATAGCCCATGGCCTTCTTTTCAGATGTTGCCTCAGCATGGAAATCAACAACCACTATCTTTAATCCCAATGCTTTTGCTTCTTCTAAAAGTCTATCTGCAGCAAGGAACGGATTAGAAACGCCATCGGCATACACAGCGCCCATTAAGTTGATCACTCCAACCATAGTGTGGCCGAAATCAACCACAGCAAAGCCGCTTCCGGGAGCATCGTCTATAAGATTATCCGGGCGGAGAATTGTGCTGCTGCCCTCAAGCAGATCGGCTATCTCTCCTCTTCGCAACGAATGATTGCCACCGGTGATTATATCCACTCCGCAATTAAGCAGATGACGGGCCGAGGCAGGAGTTATCCCGTTGCCCACGGCCGAATTTTCACCGTTGCAGATAACCATATCAATATTTTTTTGTTTTTTGAATGCAGGCAGTGCTTTTTGCAGCACGTTGCAGCCCGCTTCACCAAAAACATCACCTATGCAGAGTATGTTCATAGGAAACATCCAATCTAATTATTTGTATTCTTCTTCACCGCAGAAAAGCTGTTCTCTTATTATATCATAACAGGGCATTTCCAGCATTGTGTCGCTAAAAGCAGCTATAAGCAGAGCAGGATTGATATTCTCGGTGGTGCCCGATGGCAGAGCAACGGAAAGAGTGCAATTGCCATCGGCTTCAGCAATATCCTTTGCCAATATTTTTTCTGCCAGATTTATCTGAGTTATTTTGCCTTTTTTGCCCGTCTTTTCCACAATTATGTTTTCTCTGCCGAGAAAAGCGGCAAGCTTTGTGCAAAACTTCTCATCCGCATCATAGAAAACAATTTTATAAACCGCTTTTGTGATATCCGTAGGCTTGTTCACAGCAGGAGCAATTCTCGTGATCTCAATACCATTGGGCAATACTTCATTAAAGCGTGCCACCAGGGAGTTCAAATCGCATTCCTCCACTAAGCGAATATCAAAGGATTCGCAATAGCTTTCGTGGCCTAAGGATAAAGGCATAGAAAAGGTCATATAAGGATGGGGATTAAATCCCTCAGTATACCAAACGGGAACGCCGGCCTTTTTAATAGCACGGGTCATAAGTCTGTTCATATCCAGATGGGAAATAAATTTCATATTGCCCGTCTTTTTATAAAAAACTCTTATCTCGTTCATTGCTTTGCACCGCCCTTCTTTTCCACGCACACACCGCATTTATATGCGGCCGCACCGCAGTTGGCGCATTTTTCGCGGCAATTGGGGGTTGTCTCAGCCTGTTTTGCAAGCATATCCTGCTTCACAAAGAAGCCCTTATCCACACCGCAGAAAATATGATCCCAGGGAAGTATTTCATCGTATTCCCTTTCCCTGTTTGCATAAAAAGCAGGGTCAATATTCAGCTCACGGAAAGCCTCAAGCCATGTTTCGAGCGAGAATTGATCATCCCATCCATCAAACTTGCAACCCTTTTTGAATGCAAGTTCAACAACGTTGCAAAGTCTTCTGTCTCCCCTGGCAAGTATGGCTTCGGCAAAGCTTGTGCTGCTATCATGAAAGCTTACAGAAACCTTCTTGGTGGTGATATGGCTCTTAAGCAGCCTTTGCCTGCGCACAATCTCTTCCCTATCAATCTGCGGAGCAAACTGGAAGGGTGTGAACGGCTTAGGCACAAAGGTGGAAACACCGATAGAAACGCTAACCGATTTTCCTTTAGGTTTGGTGGGCAGGCTGTAATACAGATCAACAACCTTTTGAGCAAGATCGGCAATACCTTTTATATCTTCGTCTGTCTCGGTGGGAAGGCCGATCATAAAATATAGTTTCACAGACGTGTGCCCTTGCTCAAAGGCCATCCTGCAGCCCGACATTATATTTTCTTCGGTTATATTCTTGTTTATCACGTCTCTGAGCCTTTGAGTTCCTGCTTCGGGAGCAAAGGTGAGGCCGGACTTTCGCACACTCTCTGTCTTTTCCACCAATTCCTTGGGGAAATTATCTATTCTAAGCGAAGGAAGAGAAAGATTCACCATATCTTTTTCTGTCCACTTAAGCATCTCAGTGAGCAAAGATTCAAGCTGAGTGTAGTCGCTCGTGCTGAGAGATGCCAAAGAAACTTCGTCGTAGCCGGTGTTGGCGCAAAGATCTTTTGCCTGGCGGTTAACAGTCTCATAGCTTTTTTCTCTCACGGGGCGATAAATATATCCTGCTTGGCAAAAACGGCATCCGCGGATACATCCACGGAATATTTCTTGAGCCACCCTATCGTGAATAATCTCTATAAGAGGCACAACTTGATTATCGGGATAAAAGGACTTGTCCATATCCTTCATAATTCTCTTTTTCACGATTTGAGGTGCGCCACAATCGGCCACAACGGATTTTATTGTATTATCATCGTTGTAGCTTATATTATAGAGTGAAGGAACGTAAACGCCTTCAATTTGCGCAGCAGCACGCAGAAAAGCATCCTTATCGCCCGAATCATGGTATTTTTTATAAAGGTCGATCACTTCCAGATCAACCTCTTCACCTTCGCCGAGGAAGAAAATATCAACAAAATCTGCAATCGGTTCGGGATTGAAAGCGCAAGGGCCGCCTGCAACAACGATCGGATATTGAAAACCCTTTCTATCGGCCGAACGCAGGGGTATGCCACCCAACTCCAGCATATTAAGCAGATTAGTATAAGACATTTCATACTGCAAGGTGAAGCCTACAAAATCGAATTTATCCAGACTATCACCGCTCTCCAAAGCATAAAGAGGGATATTATTTTCCCTCATCACCTGCTCAAAATCCACCCAGGGCGCAAAGACTCGCTCGCACCAGATGTCTTCTCTGGAATTAAAAAGCGAATAAAGAATCTTCATTCCCAGATGAGACATTCCAACCTCATAGGTATCGGGAAAGCAGAAAGCAAATCGAACGTCAACATCATCTTTGTTTTTTATAATACTTCCGCATTCGCCACCGGTATATCTTCCCGGTTTTTGAACAGAAAGCAGAAGTTTTTCAAGTTTTTTATCCATAGATCGCCTTGCTCCTTGAAACGCACATAAATATTCAATTTATTTTATCAAAAAAGGTGCTTTGTGTCAAACCTTAAAAAGAAATGTTGCGAAAATATACACCGCAAAGGCAACAGCAGATAAATTTATGCCGTATTTTTTGAATAGCGCCATAATACCAAGTGTAAAAATCAACAAAAAAGCCAGCGTGATACCTTTTTTTATTGTTAACTTCCCTTTGAAGACCAAATTCAACACGGTGCCGCCGTCCAATCCCTCAAACGGCAGCAAATTAAGGCCACCTATACATATATTTGCCGCAACAAAATATGTTAACTCCAAGGATAAGATTTGTTCTAATATAATTGCCGAAAACAAAGCAACACCGTTGGCCAGCACCCCTGCCAACGCCACAAAAATATCCCCGGCAAAGCTATTATAGGAAGAATATCCCATAACAACAGCCGAGGGTAAAAGTTTCACGTTCCATATTTTTTGGCCGATCAATTTTATTGCAATAATATGGCCCAACTCATGCAGCAACAACGCCGATATCACCGGAATCGCCGTGCCGAATTTATCCACAATCAGCAAAAAAGTGATAAGCGGAAAAAACAGCGGCGATATCATCACATTTACACCGAAAAGTTTAATTGTCATATCAACTCAAACAACCACTGAGGGTCAATCGGTTCACTAGAAACACATATCTCAAAATGAAGATGGGGTCCCGTTGTATTGCCCGTATCGCCAACAAGTGCTATTATTTGCCCCTTTGCAACCCTATCTCCAACGTTTGCCAACACCTTGCTGCAATGGGCATATCGAGTTGTGAGAGTCTCACTATGCTTAACTATAATGTAGTTTCCATAGCTTTTTCCGCAACCGGTTTCAATCACAACGCCATCCATAGCGCAAGCAATATTCTCCCCCATTTCTCCGCCGATATCAACTCCTCTATGAAGCGAATATTCTCCATCAACTGGGTGTTCACGAAAACCGTAAGGCGATGTGATATTACCCACAAGCGGCACCTGAATCGAATTTGCAGGCACATCTGCACTAAGATATGCCACCGATGCTCCTTTTTTCTCGGCCAGCACCTGCTCAACCGATGTTTCCTCGCCGAAATTATCAATATACCAACCCTTCACCGCACTATAAAAATCGCCGCCTATCGCCCTGGCGCAAACGCAAAAAACCACTGCAGTGAAAGCGGCCACGATCTGCAGAATTAAGAACATAAACCTTGCATCAATTTTTTTGTTGTTTCTGTTTTCCATATACTTCTCTCCTTTTTCACAAATAATATTATGAAATTCAAGAGAAGAATATAACAAAACACCCTCCGATTACTCGGAGGGTGAATTATTTAGCAATTAGACGGGAGAAACCTTATCGCTGGCATTAGCATGAGCGCCATCAACGCCATACTTACGGTTTGCTCTGTTTTCGAAGAACTTAACAGCAACCTTATCGAACTGAGCAAAGGTAAGAACATCTTCTTCCTGCTCTGTCCACTGCTTGCATTCCTCGCGGAACTTATCAAGCTCGGGGCTGAGAAGATCTGCAGGACGGCAATCGATGGGTTCTTCATCACCAATGATCTTTTTACGGAAATCAGGATCAATAGCAACGGGGGTACGGCCGTACTCACCCTTAACCAAGCCCTTAAATTCCTTAGTAACCATCTTGTACCTTTCGCCACCGATCACGTTGAACACAGCCTGTGTGCCAACAATCTGGGAGGAAGGTGTTACAAGCGGAGGATAGCCGCAATCTTTTCTAACCTTGGGAACTTCAGCAAGAACTTCCTGGAACTTATCTTCTTTTCCGGCCTGCTTAAGCTGAGAAATAAGGTTGGAAAGCATACCGCCGGGAACCTGATAAATAAGAACCTTAGGATCGATAGACATAACCTTGGTGCTCATAAGTCCTGTATCAATATATTCCTGGCGAAGCTTAGATACATAATCGGAAATCTCGCTAAGCTGCTCAAGCTTAAGACCGGTATCGTATTCTGTGCCCTGAAGAGCAACAACCATAGACTCGGTAGCAGGATGGGATGTGCCCATAGCCATGGGAGAAAGAGCGGTATCGATAACATCGGCGCCGGCTTCAATTGCCTTGATCATAACCATAGGAGCAAGACCGGAAGCATAGTGACAATGCATCTGAACAGGAAGCTTAGAAGTCTCTTTAATGGCCTTCACAAGTTCTTCTGCAGCAACAGGTGTGATAATACCGGCCATATCCTTAATACAAATGGAATCGGCACCTGCATCAGCAAGCTGCTTAGCATACTTTGCATAGTATTCGGTATCAAAAACGGGACCGGTGGTGTAGGAGATAGCACCCTGAAGATGTGCTCCAACCTTCTTTGTGGCCTTGATAGCAGTCTCCAGATTGCGGATATCATTGAGAGCATCGAAGATACGAAGAATATCGATACCGTTATCAACGGATTTCTCAACAAAATATTCTACAACATCGTCTGCATAATGGCGGTAGCCAAGCATATTCTGGCCACGGAAAAGCATCTGAAGCTTTGTGTTGGGGCAAGCTTTTCTGATTGTGCGAAGCCTATCCCAGGGATCCTCATCCAAGAAGCGGAGGCAGGAATCGAATGTAGCACCGCCCCAGCACTCGAGAGAATGATAGCCAACCTTGTCCAGCTTCTCAAGAATGGGAAGCATCTGCTCGGTTGTCATTCTGGTTGCAATAAGCGACTGATGAGCGTCGCGCAAGATTGTTTCGGTAATTCCAATGCGAGCCATACGGCACCTGCTTTCTAATTAGTTTAATGTGGCAATAACGGCGCCGGAATCAACTGTGTCGCCCTTATTAACGTTGATGGATGCAACAACACCATCTGCGGGAGCGGGAATATCGTTCTCCATCTTCATAGCCTCGAGAACAACCATAACATCGCCCTTCTTTACCTGCTGGCCAACAGTAACTTTAATATCGTTGATGTTGCCGGGCATGGGAGCAGTGACATTAACAGAACCTGCAGAACCGCCTGCAGCAGGGGCTGCTGCGGGAGCGGGAGCTGCGGCAGGTGCAGCAGGGGCTGCAGCAACAGGAGCAGGAGCAGCTACGGGAGCAGCAGCAACAGCGCCACCCACTTCTTCAACTGCTACATCGTATGTCTTACCATTAACTGTGATTTTAAGCTGTTTCATTTTATATTTCCTCCTTAATTCCCTTTAGAAAGGCATATTAGAATGTTTTTTATCAAGAGTGCTTACTCTCTTGGAAGAGAGCATCTCGAGTGCGGCTATAACCTTGGAAGCAACTGCATCGGCAGCCACAACATCATCTATATAACCGGTTGCAGCAGCAGTTGCAGCAGAACCTGCACCAGCGGCATATTCTTTCTCAAGATCGGCTCTGGCCTCGCCTGCGGCTAATCTTTCGCCATAGAGAAGCTGAACAGCAGCACTTACTTTGAGTGCGGAAACAACAGAACCCTCAACCGCCACAACGTAATCGGCGTTCTTGCCGGCCATAGCCATGGCAGCAGCACCGATCGCCTTGTTGCAGATAACCGTGATCTTGCCAACGGTTGCTTCGGCATATGCGTGAGTAAGGATTGCGATGCCCTTCATACCACCGGCGATCTCCATATCCTTATCTACCCTTACACCCTCGCTATCCATGATAGTGACAACGGGGATAGAGAAAGAATCACAAAGACGAACAAATCTTGCGATCTTCTTGCTGCACTTATCGCAAAGTGCACTATCCAGAGCAACGATACCAGCCACATTACCGCCGATGCGGGCAAATGCGGTGAGCACGCAATCAGCGTGATCGGCATAAAGCTCCACGATGCTATCGGCATCGGCAACAGCAAGAGCCATCTCCTTAGCGGAGCAGCCAGCCTTTGCGACATTCTCCGAAGGAATATAATCTGCCAAGGATGTGGCAGAAAGATTATTGGAAGGAAGAATTGCCAAAAGCTCTGCAGCCTTATTAACAGCGGCAGCAGCATCTTCGCAAACAACAGCAGCTGTGCCGTTGGCGGCAGCAGCATCAGCAGAGCCAACTTTCTCGGCCTTATCGCCGCAAAGCTTTGCGGATGCAAAGCAAAGCTCGGCATCAGAAGCCATAACAACGATATCTGCAAGACTTGCAAGCACTGCAGCGGAGCCTACACAAGCGCCTGCCACAACAGAGATCTGGGGCACGACGCCGGAAATACGACCGGCAGAAGCGATGATCTCACCGTATGCTTCCAGCAACTCGGCACCTTCACACACGAAAACACCCTGAGCATCGTAGATTCCTACAACAGGGGCACCGATCTTTTCTGCAAGATCATAAACCTTTTTAATTTTGGCCATATCGGCCTTGCCCATAGCACCGGCATTCTGAGCGAAAGCAACAACGGGAGCAGAGCCCACGTAGCCGCTGGCAGCAACAACCGATTCCATGGCGCCTTCCGTGCCTGCTAAGCGGCCGATCTCGGTGAAAGATCCGCTATCAAACAGCAGTTCCAGACGGCTTTTTGCAACGTTTTCCTTTGCCATTGAAATTCCTCCATATTATTACATTGAACGGATTGCTAAAAAACAATCCAAATTATTCCCATTATGATTATATCTTCTTTTTTGAAAAAAGCAAGACAAAAAACTATTTATTTTTACAATTTTTGCATCCCTGCATCATTCCGGCAACATCTATCTCATTGCTGACCTCTGCAAGATAGGATAATCGGGACGCTATGTTTTTTATTTCATCATTGGCGCAAACCAGACTAAACACTCCCCTGTTGGCCGAGTAGTTTATGATGGATCTGATCAACGAATCGCAAAGGAAGTTATCATCAGCAGGTGTGATAAGCAAAATATTCGTGTGCTTTTCTGCAATGATCACGTCAAAAAGGCAACAGCCTATTTCTTCGCCGCCATCATATGCAATATATCCTGCGGAGCAATCGGTGAAATCAAGGCCGTTATCCGCAAATCTTGTTTTTATTATTTCTGCATCTTTAATAGGATAAATTTCCAGCATTATTCTTCCTCTTTCTGCTTGCTTTGGCTTATGTTTGTGAGCCTTTGCATTTCTCTTTCGTTCAAATCACGCCATTTGCCTTGAGGCAACATTCCAAGCTTAACGCCAGCGATCTCCACCCTTTTAAGGCGAATAACGGTGAGATCTACCGATTCGCACATTCTGCGGATCTGACGATTGCGGCCCTCGTGAATCGTGAATCCAAGCACGGTACGGTTTTCTCCGCGCTCAATGACCCATATTTCGCAAGGCAAAGTCTTGCTTCCGTCCAGCAACACTCCGGCCTCCATCATAGCAATCTTTTCATCGTCCACACTTTCGCGCACGGTAACACGATAGGTCTTGTTCACGTGGCGAGAGGGATGTGTAAGCTGATTGGCAAAATCTCCGTCGTTGGTCATAAAGATAAGACCTTCGGAATCTCTATCCAATCTGCCCACGGGGAACACCCTTTCAGGTATATCCTTCACAAGATCATTCACTGTCTTGCGGCCCTTTTCATCGCTCATAGTGGTTACGTATCCTCTGGGCTTATGCAGCATTATGTAAACCTTGTTTTTCTGAGCAATTACTCTTTTTCCGCAGACTACCACTTTATCGCGAATAGGATCTACCTTATCGCCCAGCACTGCAGGGTGACCGTTCACCTTAACTCTTCCCTGCTCAATGTATTCTTCGGCCTTACGGCGCGAAGCTACACCGCAGGAAGCAATAAATTTTTGAAGTCTTACTCTATTATCCTTCATTTTATATTCCACCCAAATCAAAAAATAAGCATTTTCAAAAACATCTTTTTTATTTTATTTCCCGAATCCGTTTCTTCTGCTAGAGGCAGGTTTGCCGGGAAATCTGATACAATATCGGATCTGGCAATCATTCTGCTATCGTAATAATATTCTACCCAGCCCACTTTTTCGCCTTGGCACACAGGTGTGTAGAGAAATGGCGGCAGATAGATCTTATAAGAAATATTATCTTTTTCCTCAGGCAAAAGGCCGATCGAAGCAGGTTCTGCGCTGAGAGATATCTCTCTGCCGTCTGCCAAAACAGAAGAAAGTTTTTCGGGCGGCACAAGATTTGTTTCTTTTAGCTTTTTAATATTATTTTCAATAAGAAATTTATGATTTTCGTAATCATTGGCTGCATTTAGCGTAACTGTGATAACACAGCATGCTCCCCTTTTAACAGCACTCACAAGGCAACGCCCCGATTTCACCGTGAACCCGGTTTTCACACCTATCGCGCCATCATAGCTGCCGATCAGCTTATTGTGATTGGTAAGGCTTCGGCGATAAGGCGGATTACCATAAAAAAGCGTGGCTCGCTGTGTGGCAACAGCCTGGGCTATCTCGGGAATTTTAAGCGCATAGGCGGCAATACAAGCCAGATCATATGCGCTTGTATAATGATTTTCTCCATCCAGGCCCGAAGGGGTCTCGAAAGATGTATCTTCCAGCATAAGCTCGGTTGCCTTTATATTCATTTTTTCCACAAAAGCATCCAGACTTCCGCAAAGCGATATGGCAATGGTGTTGGCTGCGTCGTTGCCAGAAGCAAGGAGCAATCCATACAAAAGATCGTGATAAGAAACAGTATCGCCCGGCAACAGCCCCATAGAAGAACCTTCCACCGTCACCATTTCCTTGGTGGTAACTATCGTTTTGCTCATATCTTCCACAAGTTCACACATCACGATAGCTGTCATTATCTTTGTGGTACTTGCCATGGGAAGCCGCTTATGAATATCCTTGCCTTCCAGCACGGAAAGAGTGCTTGCATTTATCACAACAAATGCTTCAGCATCCTGATAGGGCGCCGAAGCATCTGCATAAACGAATGTGATTTGAAAGCAAAAAATCAGCGCGAATATAGCAGCAATAATTCTTTTTGCCACAAGAACCATACCCTTCATAAAATAATCAATAAATATTATGAAGGGAATGAGTCAATTATTAAACTTCGGGAAGCTCAGGCTCTTTCTTATCAAAGAGACCCTTTACTCTATCGAAAAGATCGGGAATCATGCTGATTGCTTTATCTATAGAGTTGTTGTCTTTATAGATCTGGAGCATCTTCACGTTTCCGCCGCTCACGGCAATAAAAGCGATGGGTGTGATAGAAACACCTGCTCCGCCGCCGCCTGCAAAGGTATCCTTAGAAACGTTCTTCACGGGAAGATCGGAGCCGCCTGTTGCCAAGCCGAAAGACACCTTGGAAACAGGTATCAACGTGACGCCTTCCATCGTGATGGGGTTTCCGATAACTGTATCGGCATCAACCATAGCGCGGATCTTATCCATAGTGGTATCCATTATGCCCTTGATTTTGTTTTCACCCATTTTATTTCTTCCTTTCGGTATTGTTTACAAGAGTATTATTGGCAGATTTTATTTTTATATATTGCCACAATGCAGAAATTGCGGCACAAACAGCATAAAAAGTGCGAAGTGATATTTCTGTCTCGGCGGTAATGCTGCCTTCGCCCGAATCAAAATCGGCCACAACGTTAACATTCGCCTTAGAAATATCAGTCCTGCTGCCAAGAAAGCCCAACGCAGGATATATAAGCGAGCAAACCGCACCATACTCAATTCCTGTGTCGGCGGCATCGGGCTTGGCAACCACGATCCGAGCATCCAGCTTATGGATCTTGATCTTAGAAAGCACCCAAACCACCTTGCCAAACAGCATTTTGATTATGCAAAACAGCTGGGAAAGCGAATCGAAAACTCCGCCTTTGCCTATAATCTTTTGCTTCTTTGCTTCACCTCTATCGGCCTTTTCGGCAACGTTCTTTTCTTTCCTTGGCAAAATACATATTCGCCGGAAAAGTATCTTTAGTGAAAGCTTTATATCATTATCAAACGATACATAAACACGGATGGGTATAAGCATCACCGCGCCGATAAGCACCGCAACAGCCAACAGGATATATAAAAATATCATTCCTTAGAACCTTCCAAAGCAGCTCTCTCTGCTTCTTCTTCAAGAGAAAGCTGAAGATGAGTCTCGGGCAGATTATCCCTTTCGGGCAACGGAGGAAGCTCGGCAAGCGAAGAAATAGAGAAGCAACGCAGGAAATTATCCGTGGTGCCGTAAAGCAAGGGTCTGCCGGGAAGTTCCAACCTTCCCTTTTCCTCTATAAGCTCTTTTTCGCAAAGAGTGGCTATAACACCCGAGCAATCCACACCTCTAACCTGCTCTATAAAAGACTTGGTGACCGGCTGATTATAAGCGATAACGGCCAGCACTTCAAAGCCTGCAGGAGAAAGAGGGGCACGTCTGCGAAGATCGAGCAAAGTGCGAACGTGCTCACCGTATTCGGCTGCACTGGCAAACTGAACGTTTTTGCCAAGCCTTAGAAAGCGAATACCGCTCTCTTCCCTATTGAATTTATTCTCAATAACAGTGATAGCCTTTTCAATTTCGCTGTTTTTAACATCAAATATTTCGCAAAGGCGCTTTATTTCAACCGATTCACCATTGGCAAACACAACGGCTTCAATGGCACCGGCAAGCTGCTGAATTGTCATTTCTTTGTTCTCTCCTTTATCATAGTGATATCGGTATTATCTCCCTCACCGTTCACCTTAACACGTTTGGCCTTGCAAAGCTCAAGCACTGCAAGAAACGTGGCTACCATTTCGGAACGATCTTCCGATGCTTCAAAAAGGCTCAAGAATCTGGCTTTTCCGCCCTTCCAAAGCCTGCGAAGCACAAAAATCACTCGGCTGGAAACGCTTGTACCCTTTTTTGTCATAATCGGGACAAAGGATGCAACGGGTGGCGGAAGCTTACGAAGGCCCCTGCCAACAGCAGCCATATAGGATTCCACAAGCTTTTCGGAGGGATGAATATTCTCGTAGGTCTTGGGGAAATCCACCACTTCCTCGCGGCGAATAAAAGTATCAAAACCGGCGATGTTTTCGGCAAGCTTAGCGGCCATTTCGCGGCAGACCTGATACTCAATAAGTTCTCCCGTGAGTTCTTCCTTAAGCTTTTCCAGCTCTTCCTTTTCGGGTAGCAGACTAAGTGATTTTATGTACACCAATCTGGCGGCCATCTCTATAAATTCGCTGGCCACATCCATATTCATCTCGTTCATGGCATCAATATGCTCCAGATACTGCCTGGTAATCTCAGCCAAGGGGATGTCGTAAATATTCAGTTTGTTTTTTGAGATGAGGTGCAAGAGCAGATCAAGCGGCCCCTCAAACACCTCAAGCTTATATGAAAGCTCGTCCATCATATAGGCTCCTATCGAAAAAAATATTATAAGAATTAAAACAGCAGATTAAGCGGAAGCGTAGCAACATAATAAAGTCCGCTATATATTCTCTCAGTTAAGAAATAAAGAGGAGCATCCAAAACTCCGATATAAATAAGGGCGATCACACCAAAAATAATATATCTTTCATATTGCATTATCCTGTAGTAGATCCTATCAGGCAGGAATGCTGTGAGCAATCTGGAACCATCCAGCGGCGGCACGGGAATAAGATTGAACACAGCAAGAGAAATATTCACTCTTGCAACGTATGTGGTAAACATACAGGCATAGCTCACCCAATCACCAAAGTTGGCAGCAGAAATGGCATAAAACAGCAATCCGCTTGTGATAAGCAAAGAAGCAAACGCCATTATTATATTTGAAACAGGGCCGGCCAACGCGGTGATAGCCATTCCCCTTTTGGGATTATCAAAATTCCTTGCCGAAACCTGTACCGCTCTGCCCCATCCAAATCCGAAGAGCACCATACAAGCAGCACCCAAAGGAGAGATATGCGCCAGCGGATTAAGTGTGAGCCTGCCTTGATATCTGGGAGTGGGATCGCCAAGCTTTGTGGCAGCAAAAGCATGGGCCCACTCATGGATCGGGAGTGTGAAAAAGAGAACAGCAAAAATAGAAAGCAGATAGATAAGTATCTCTATTATATCTGCCCGATTAACAACCAACGATACTAAGCCCATACGATCACCTTTCTTAAAATTCACAAAACTTTCCTAATTTAGTATTATATACTCCCGCCGCAAAAAATACAAGGAAAATATATTTTTATTTTATATAATATTATAATCTATTAGCACTTGACCTTTAGGCGTTGAGATATTATAATATTTCTGTTTGGAATAAAAATGTTTGGAGGATATATCTTGCTTATCATTTCTGCGATACTAATGGGTATAGGATTGGCAATGGATGCATTTGCCGTTTCTGTCACAAACGGTATCACACAAAAAAGATCCGCACTTATTCATGCAGCGGCCACAGCCGCCGCCTTCGGAATTGCTCAAGGTGTTATGCCCCTTATCGGCTGGTTGCTTGGCAGCAGTTTTGCAGGCTATATCCGTGCGGTTGATCATTGGATAGCCCTTATCTTGCTTTGTGCCATAGGTGGCAATATGATTTGGGAAGCAATAAAGGAAGGATGCGGATCAGAGGAAGACAGCCACAGCGAGTTTAATATAAGACTCCTTATCTTCTCGGCTGTTGCCACAAGCATCGATGCCCTTGTTGTTGGAATCAGTTTTCCTCTTTCGGGTGTTAGCACCTTAACAGATTCGGCTATCACCTGCGGAATTATCGCCGCAATCACTTTTGTGTTCTGCCTTGCCGGCTTTTATATAGGCAAATTCTTTGGCAGCATCTGCAAAAAAGGCGCACAAATAGCAGGCGGCGCAATACTTATCGGTCTTGGCATTAAAATACTTGTTGAGCATATGTTCTTCAGTTAGCAAACAATCTCCAAAAGGAAAGGAAAATAAATATGGAATGGACATCTTTAAACGATTTAAGAGAAAAATATCTTTCGTTCTTTGAGAGCAAGGGTCACTTAAGGCTTAACAGCTTCCCCCTTGTGCCCCAGAACGATAATTCTCTCCTGCTTATCAATTCCGGCATGGCTCCTATGAAAAAATTCTTCACAGGAGAGATCACTCCCCCCAGCAAGAGAGTCACAACCTGCCAGAAGTGTATCCGCACACCCGATTTAGAGCGTGTTGGTATCACCGCCCGCCACGGCACATATTTCGAAATGCTGGGTAATTTCTCTTTTGGTGATTATTTTAAGATCGAGGCTATTAAGTGGTCTTGGGAATTCCTCACCGAAACTCTTGCCATTCCCACCGATCTTCTTTGGCCATCTGTTTACGAAGAAGACGACGAAGCCTATGCAATCTGGCGCGATGTGATCGGAGTACCGGAAGCACACATCGTGAAAATGGGCAAAGCAGACAACTTCTGGGAGCACGGCACAGGCCCCTGCGGCCCCTGCAGCGAGATCTATTTTGATCGCGGCGAAAAATACGGTTGTGGCTCGGCCGACTGCAAGCCCGGATGCGATTGCGACAGATACATGGAGATCTGGAACAACGTTTTCTCCCAGTTCAACAACATGGGAGACGGCACCTACACCGAACTTGAGAACAAGAATATCGACACCGGCATGGGCCTTGAAAGGCTTGCATGCGTAATGCAGGGCGTTGATAATATGTTTGAAGTTGATACAATTCGCAAGATACTCAACAAGGTTTGCGAGATCTCCGGTAAGGAATACGGCAAAGATTCTGCTACAGACGTTTCCATCCGCGCTATCACAGACCACGCCAGGGCTTCCACGTTTATGATAAGCGATGGCATTATTCCTTCCAACGAAGGCCGCGGATACGTGCTTCGCAGAATTATCCGCCGCGCTGTTCGCCACGGAAAACTTATAGGCATTGATCGTCCATTCTTTATGGAGATATGCAACGAGGTTATCGGCGAAAATAAGGCCGGCTACCCCGAGCTTGTTGAAAAGAAGGAACTCATCACCAAAGTTATCAACAACGAAGAAGCAGGCTTTAATAAAACAATCGACCAAGGCCTTTCCATGCTCAATGAGCTCACAAAGGATGGCAAAGATCTCTCCGGTGAAAACGCTTTCAAGCTTTATGATACATACGGATTCCCCATCGATCTCATCAAGGATATTCTTGCAGAAAAAGGCATCGGTGTAGACGAAGACGGCTTCAAAAAGCTGATGGACGAGCAAAGAAAAAGAGCAAGAGATGCAAGAAGCAGTGCCGATACCAATGCTTGGAAAGGCAGCGGAGCAGATCTTTCGGATCTTTCTGCCACCAAGTTCCTTGGCTATGAAATCGATGAATGTGCTGCATCCGTTGTGGCTCTCCTTGCTGCCGACGGACGAACAGAAAAAATCGAAGAAGGTGAAAAAGGAGCTATCGTTCTTGATTGCACCACCTTCTATGCCGAAAGCGGCGGTCAGATTGCCGATACAGGCGCTATCGTTTGTAGCAATGCTGTTTTCCGCGTTGAAAACGTGACTAAAAACGGCGCAGGTGTGTTCGTTCATTCCGGATATGTGGAATGCGGCTGTATCTCTCTCGGAGATTCCGCCTGTGCATCCATTGATTCCGAGCGTAGAGAAGATATCCGCCGAAATCACACCGCTGCTCACCTTCTCCAGGCCGCTCTCAGGAGTGTTTTGGGCAATCACGTGGAGCAGGCAGGCCAGCTTGTGGATGAAAGCGGCCTTCGTTTCGACTTCACCCATTTCTCCGCTCTCACCTCCGAAGAGCTCGAAAAGGTTGAAGCAATCATCAACATTCAAATCCTTGCCGGCACCGATGTAGACAGCCGTGAAATGCCCATCGAAGAAGCTCGCAAGCTGGGCGCTATGGCTCTCTTCGGCGAAAAATACGGCGATGTTGTTCGTGTTGTTCGCGCAGGAGATAATTCCATTGAATTCTGCGGCGGCACGCATATTTCCAACACTGCAAAGCTTGGCCTTTTCAGGATCATATCCGAAGGTTCTGTTGCTGCAGGTGTGCGCAGAATCGAAGCTGTGACAGGTTTCGGCGTTATCCGCAGTATGAAGGAAGACCGCAAAATGCTGGAAGAAACAGCCGCAGTGATCAAGTGTGGAAATGTTATCGACGTTCCCTCGAAGGTACGCCAGCTTAATACAGAACTTAAAGATAAGACCAACACAATTGCAAAGCTTGAAAGCGAGCTTGCAGGCGGAAAGCTGAACGATCTCACCGCCAACGCCAAAGATCTCGGCGAAATCAAACTTATTACTTCCCTGCTTAAAGGTGCCGCATCCGATGAATTAAAGCTTATGGGTGAACAGCTCAAGGCCGGAGCCGACACAATTGCTGTGCTCGCCGGTGTGAACGGCGATAAGCTCACATTTATGTGCGCTTGCGGTGCCGATGCTGTTAAGAACGGTGCTCATGCAGGAAATATAGTGCGCGAGATCGCAAAGCTGGCCGGCGGAAACGGCGGCGGCAGGCCCGATATCGCTATGGCAGGCGGCAAAGATATTGCCAAGGCCGAGGAAGCACTTTCTGCTGCGGAAGGCATCATTTCCGATTTTATTAAATAATGGGGTGAAAATATGGATTGTCTGTTTTGTAAAATAATCGCAGGCGATATTCCCTGCACAAAGGTTTACGAAGACGATAACGTTCTCGCCTTTAACGACATTGATCCTCAAGCTCCTTTTCATGTGATTGTGATACCCAAGCAACACATTACAGGTGCCGATATGATCAACCCTGATAACAGCGGCCTTGTTGCCAAAGTTTTTGAGGCTATTGCAAAAATTGCCAAAGAGAATAATCTGGCCGATGGTTTCCGTGTTGTTAACAACTGCGGCAAGCAGGCCGGGCAAACTGTTCACCACATTCATTTCCATCTTCTTGCACGCCGAGATCTCGGCTGGCCTCCGGGCTAAGAGCAGCAAAGCTTAGTTTTGCTTAACAGAATTATGTTAGTGTCAGCCGTCGTTGTTTGCATTATTTCGGCGGCTGCAACTTTATTGGGTATATTTTGGGTTGGAATTATTGCGCTCTTAATGTTTTCGGCATTTATTGCATGTCTTCTTTTCCGCCAAAACAAAGCAGCCAACAAGCTTATCCTTGTCTTTCTTATCGCTGCGATATTTTGTGTTCCTCTTTATTTCAGGATTGGAAATATCTCCGCGGTCCAGAATCTGGAAGGATCATCGGTCAACATTTCAGGTTATATCTGTGAAGAGCCGGAATATTATGATACTTTCACTATCTACACCGTCAAAACAGATTATGTGGATAGCCCCAACGCCCCACAAAATATCAAATTCAGAGTAATGAGTTTTAGAGGTGAGGGGCTAAAAATCCATCAAAACGTGAAGACAAAAGTAACATTTCGTGCTTTGGATAAGGAGTATAAGTTTTCCAATTATTCCAATGGTATCTATATAGATGCTTCTTCCACAGAAATCTTCAGCAACGGCACTTATCACCACGATATCTATAGCTATGCATTTGCACTAAAGCATCAAATCAGCAGCGTATTGGAGCACTATCTCCCCTATGCAGAGTCGTCCGTTCTTGGCGGAATAATGCTGGGAGATAAACAAAATATCAGCCATTCTCTTTATGATGCTTTCAAGGCTTGCGGTATTGTCCATATTGTGAACGTATCAGGCCTGCATCTTTCTATCATTTGCTATTCCTTGCTCAAAATGCTTAAAAAGTTTAAGATATCGGGCAGAGTTTCAGTGACTGTCACCGCTCTTTCCGTGCTTATAATTATGGCGGTCACAGGTTTCACCCCATCGGTTATGAGAGCATCTTTTATGTTTCTTATAATGCTGCTTGGGCATATCGTTCACCGCCGCAGCGATGGCCTTAATTTGCTGGGTTGCTCTGTTGTGATAAATCTGTTTATCGATCCAATGATCCTTTTCAACGTTGGTTTTCAGCTTTCTGCACTTTCCACAGCAGGAATTCTTGCCGTGGTGCCCTATGCAGAAAAGAGAATCAATCTGAGAATACGCACCAACAATGCATTCACAAGGGTGATAAAATATATTGCCATAAGCATTGCTCAATGTGTTGCTGCCATTTTGTTCACGTTCCCCGTGCTTTGCAGCAGCATCGGTTACGTATCTGCTATTTCCCCTATCGCTTCGGTATTGCTGATTCTGCCGGGCACATGGGCGCTTATCATAGGAGTTCTTGCCACAATATTCGGCCTGATAGGCATCGCGCCTCTTGCTTATGCCTTATTCTATCCTGCAGGTCTGCTTTGCAAACTTTTTAAGTTTGTGGTTGAAGAACTGGCAAAGCTTCCCATCACCACGATTTCTCTTCGCGGAGATGAAATATTCTTTTGTTCGGTTGTATGTTTTATTATGGGTGTGTTCTGCTTCAGCAGATTTCCTAATCACCGAGCAATAAAGCTCACGTCAGTAGGTATAGCACTCATTATTTCACTTAATCTGCTTGTGAACACCTTGTTTTATTCCAATGATATCCGCATCAGCATTCTTCCGCTTAATAGCGGCCACTCGGCTGTTGTGATATCGGCACAAAGCAAGGGTTCGTTGGTGATATGCCCCGATATGGAATCGCAAGAGCTTACAGCATTGCACAATGAGATAGAGGCAACCGGCAGCAATATTTATGCACTGATATTGCCGGATAGCTCAGCTGATATGAGAACGGAAATTTCTATGCTGTTTTCTCAGTTCGATATCAAAGGAATTATCACGGATAACAAACAGATCCTTTCGGCCGATATCGGCGCCACGCTTTCCAATCTCAGCAGCGCATCTTTTGTGCTTTGGGACTCCGTGAATATAAAATATAGCGCCGAAGAAAACGGCTCGGCTTTTGTAATCAGCAGTCGCCGTGGCTCTGTGGCAATTTCCTATCCTGAAAACGCCTATTATGCTTTGCCTAAGGATTTTGCCGCGGCTGATATAGCGGTGATCGGCGCACCCTATCCTATCAATATCCCAAGTTTTCTCAGTAATACAGATTGCCTGCTTATAGGCAATAAATATATCACAGATGAAATTCGTGCTTTCTTTGGCAGCAGCCAAAAGGTTGCTGTTCTTGAAAGCGGAGATAAAATCAGTTTCTCGCTCAATAAAAAGCCAAGTTTTAATAATTAAGGTGGTGAATTTATGCGAACAATAGAAGAAGACCAGCTCAAAAGAGCAATTTCTGCAGATCTTCCCGATGGTATATATTTTATCTATGGCAACGAAGCCTATCTCAAAAAGCATTATTGTTCGCAGATCTTCAACCGTTTCGATGATGGGACAGGCTTCAACCTTCAGCAATTTGATAACGATAGCGATCTTCAGCAGGTATATGATGCCGTGTGCCAGCTTCCCTTTGTGAGCGAGCGAAAGTGTGTTTCGATTTGTGATTTGGATATCGAAGAGCAAAGCGAAAGTTCGCTTAAATATATTTATGAAGCAATGAAAAGCGTGGGAGACCATTGTGTTTTTGTGATCTGGTACAACACCACAGATATCAATATCACCACGGAAAAAGCCAAAGCCTTTCTTGCTGTGTTGGATAAGTGCGGCGGCGTGGTTTGCAAGCTCGGGAAAAAGACTACCAACGACATTGCCAATATTTTGTGCAACGGCGCCGCAAAACGCGGATGCAAGCTGGATCCTGCCACGGCCCGTTATATGATAGAGCAATGCGGCGATGAGCTCACCAATCTTGTATCCGAATTGGATAAGCTTTGTGCCTATGTAGGTGAAGGTCAAAAGATCAGCCAAGAACATATTGATAAAGTCTGTATCCGCACAATAGACGTGAAAACCTATCAGCTCGGATCAGCCATTCTCGATGGAAATGCCACAATGGCAATGGACGTTCTGAACGATCTGCTATATATAAATTACGACGAAATGTTTATTTTCGGTGCGATAGTATCCCCCATTGCCGATATCATCAGGGTACGCATGATGGGCAAGCGCTCAATAGGAGACGTTGCCGCCGATTTCGGCAAGAAGGATTTTGTTATCAAAAAAGCTCTTACCGCATCCAATAAGCTGGATAACACCACCCTGGATTTTTGCATTAAAGCGCTGAATGATTGCGATGCCGCGATCAAGTTTTCGTCTTCCTCTTCTCGCATTGCGCTCGAGCAGCTTGTGATCACCCTATGCGGTGTCTTTTCGGGGAGGAGATAGATATGCTCCGCACCGAAAAAGTGATTGTTGTAGAGGGAAAATACGATAAAATACGCCTTGAAAATATAATTGATGCCACAATTATTCCCACCGACGGTTTCGGTATTTTTAAGAACAAGGAGTTGCAGCAACTTCTTCGCTCTCTTGCCGCAACAAAAGGCCTGATCGTGCTCACCGACAGCGATTCTGCCGGCTTTATGATTAGGTCGTTTCTTGCAGGCTGCATAGATAACAATAAGATTACCAACATCTATATTCCAGAACTTTTTGGCAAAGAAAAGCGCAAAATTGCTCCCTCGGCCGAAGGGCTTTTGGGTGTGGAAGGCATACCGGACAAAATAATAGCCAAAGCCTTTGCCTCCGCAGGTATCGGCACCACTAAAACCGAATCACCTGCAAGAAAGGTGAGCAAATCCGATCTTTATGATTTAGGATTCTCAGGCGGGGCCAACAGCAGCGAAAAGAGAGCCAAACTTTTAGAAAAACTTTCTCTTCCAAAAAAGATTTCGGCCAACAGGCTTCCCGAAATCATCAATGCTCTATATACATACGAAGAATTTATTGATATTGCTAAGGAGTTGATGTAATGGCAGGCAATTCCAATCAGAAGATCAAACTTCTGCGTATTTGGGATATTTTAAGGGATCATTCCGATGAAGAACACCCCATCTCTGCCGCCCAGATATGCAGCCATCTTGAGGCCTACGGCATATCCGCAGAACGCAAAGGTATCTACAGTGATATTGAAATCCTGCGCGATTACGGACTTGATATTATCAACACTCGTGCGCCCCACCCGGGATTTTTCCTGGCCGAGCGTGATTTTGAGATCCCTGAGATACAGCTTATGGCTGATGCCGTGCAAGCCGCCAATTTTATTACCCCTAAAAAAACAAGGCAACTGCTTAAAAAGCTTGAATCCAAACTTAGCCGCGAGCAATCTAAGGATATTCACCGCTCTGTTTATATAGACAACCGAAACAAGTGCGATAACGAAGAGATCTACTATAATATCGACGTTATCCACAAGGCAATACTTTTAGGCAAAAAGATTAAGCTTAACTACTGCCGTATCACCCTTCCCAAGGAAGGAAAGGCTGTAGAAAGTATAAAAGAGATGATTATAAGCCCCTATGCACTTACCTGGGCCAACGACAGGTATTATCTTGTGGGCAACAATTCCAAATATGATAATCTTATCCACCTTAGATTAGATCGAATGAAGCAAGCGATCATGCTGGATGAAAAAGCAAGGCACTTCTCGCAAGTGAGCGATTATAAAACCACCTTCGACGTTGCGGATTACACACGTAAATCATTTAATATGTTCGGCGGCAAGGAAGTTGTGCTTGATCTGCGATGCGATGATCATCTCGTGGATCAGATGTGCGATAAATTCGGAAAAGATATCTATATCCGCGATAGACGCGACGGTCGTTTCACCTTTAGTGCAAAGGTACTTTTAAGCGAAGGTCTTGTGGGATGGATACTTCAATTCGGCAATTCTGTTACGGTGCTCTCCCCTATAGAATTAGCCAAGACGGTTGCTGAAACAGCCAGGAAGACTGCGCAACAATATTGTTAACAATTCGTTCTAAAAATAATGCTGTATTTTTTGCACGATGTATGTTATATTATTTCTATAATGTTTTTGGAGGATGTTATTATGACAAAAAAGATTATTGCCGCAGTTCTCTGCGCCATCGTTTGCTTTGGCCTTGTGGGCTGCAGTTCTTCGGGATATCTTAATCCCACCCAGGCCGCAAAGTATGTAACAAAGCTCGGTCAGTATAAGGGGCTTACTTGCGATCTCACAACAAAGGACAACAAGGCTTCCGTGGAAGAGACTCTTACTTCCACTGCCAGCAGCACCGAAAAGATCACTGATAGAGCAGTTGCTAAAGGCGACATTGTTAATATTGATTATGAAGGTGTTCGCCTTGATACCAATGTTGTGTTTGCAGGCGGTACCGCTGCAGGCCAAGATCTTGAAATCGGATCCGGCAAATTCATTGCCGGCTTTGAAGATGGCCTTGTGGGCGTAAAACCCGGCGAAACTGTTAAGCTTAAACTTAAGTTCCCCAAGGATTATTCCGCCAACAAGAGCCTTGCCGATAAGGATGTTGAGTTCACTGTTACTGTGAACCATATTGTTGGCTATTCCGAGGAAGATATTAAGCGCAGTGAAGATTCCGTTGCCGCTTCTATTCTTCTTCAGAACATTCTTACCAACACCACCTTCACCACCAAGATGCCCTCTTCCATCATTAAATCCAGGGCAAACGAGCTCACAAACCAGATCAAGAGTGCTGCAGCTACTGCAGGCATGTCTCTCACCGATTATCTTTCTAAATATTACTCTATGACAGAAGCTCAGCTCAACGATCAGGCCATCTCCTATGCCACCACCAACGTGAAGCAGGAGATCATTCTTATGGCCATTGCCAACGATGCAGGCATCACCGTGAGCGAAGATGAATACACCGCCGAAATTGCAAAGCAGGCCAAAAAATTCGGCTACGAAGGCAGAGAAGAAGCTTTCATCGAAGCCTACGGCGGCAAGGACAACGTCCGCAACACCATCTTCCTTAACAAGGTTACCGATTATCTTATCGCTAACTCCGAAATTAAGAGATAACCGACTGGGGGTCGTTTATATGGCAGCAAGAAGAGCCGGCTCTCTGTGGCGTGGTATAATTGTTGCGCTGGGATGCATCTCGGCCGTTTGGATGATATTTGTAAACGGTGAAACCATTGCATCCTACATAAAATCATTTGCCGCCAACGGCTATGATTTCTTTGAATTCTTTTTCAGCGAAAGGCTTGTTGCATTTGCTTCTCTCTTTTTGGGAGTATCATTCTTTGCAATAATCATCCGAGATCTTTGGGCACTAAGGAAGCCGCTTTTGTGGATAACATTAGCTTTCTCCGTGATTTGCTTTGTCTCGGTTGCCGTTGATCTTTTTGTTAGTCCTGTGCCTTTATCGGGTTCCAACTCCTACATCGTGCTGTTCAAATTCATCACGATTATGCTTTTGATGATTGCATATTCTGTTTTTTCCGTTGTGGGAATCAACGCAAAAAGATATCAGCCTTTTGCATTTTATTTCGGCGTATTTTGCGCTCTGCTTGTTTTTGTTTATAACATTGTGATAATCCTCGGCAACAACTCAAAGCCCGAATTCAGCGAATTTATCCCCTACCTCACAGTATTTGCTGCCAACTTCTTTATCTTTAAGTGCAGCCTTTACGAAAGATAAAAATAAGCATAAAAAAAAGCCCGTTGCAATGCAACGGGCTTTTTAATATATTCATTCCATACTCATTTTAGCGCATAGTGCAGAGAGTGAATCATTCAGCACAACGTCGTTAACAGCCACGCCCGGCTTTTCGGGAAGCTCGCAACCGCTGAAGTTCCAGAACCCCTTCACTCCGAGAGATACAAGCTGTTCATAAAGCGAAACGGCTTCTTCCGGCGGAATACAAAGGATAGCCATTTGGGGGAAATTTTCGCGGCAAAATTCATCCAGGCCATCAATATGGCGAACAGGCATTCCTTTAAGCACCTGGCCAATCATAGATTCCTTCTTTTCGAATATACCGATTATTCTGAAGCCGTGCTCATAAAATTGGATATTGGAAAGAATAGAGCGGCCGAGATTACCGGTGCCTATCACAATGGCGCGATAGTGATTATCCACACCGATTATACGGCCCAGATCGTGGCAAACCTGCGCAACGTTGTAGCCATAGCCTTGCTGGCCAAATGATCCAAAAGAACTAAAATCCTGCCGCACTTGGCTGGCTGTTGCGCCAAGCATTGCTGCCAACTGAGTTGAAGATATTTTGTTTACCTTTTTCTCTTTAAGCCGGCAAAAAATGCGGTAGTATCGCGGCAAACGCGATAAAGTTGCTTCGGGGATATAAGATCTATCCAAGATCTTCACTCCTTTAGGCGAGTTTCTGAACAGTTTCCATCACGTAGTTGCCAAACTCTTCGCAGGTGCAACCTGTGTCGCGGCCTGTGATAGTGAGTTTCTTCTCTTCATACAAACAAATATCAAGAGCTTTGGAGAGAAGATCGGATTCATTCTGCTTGCCGATATGAGAGAGAAGCATTGCTGCAGCACGGAGCATAGAGCAAGGATCTGCATATTTGCCTCTGCCTTCGGCAATCATTCTGGGAGCAGAGCCGTGGATAGCCTCGAACATTGCATACTTCTTGCCGATGTTTGCGCTGCCGGCTGTGCCAACACCGCCCTGGAACTCAGCAGCTTCATCGGTGATGATATCGCCGTAGAGATTAGGAAGAACAAAAACCTTAAAATCTCTCCTGCGCTTTTCATCGATAAGCTTAGCGGTGGTAATATCAATATACCAATCGTCGGTGGTGATTTCGGGATACTCCTTGCCGATCTCCTGGCAAAGCTTTAAGAACTTACCGTCGGTTGTCTTAATAACGTTGGCCTTGGTGATAATAGAAACTCTGTCCTTACCATTGGCACGTGCGTATTCATAAGCAAGACGTGCGATTCTTTCGCAGCCTTCGGTTGTTGTGACGGTGAAATCGATAGCGAGATCATCGCTCACGTTGATACCCTGAGAGCCTACGGCATAGCCACCCTCGGTGTTCTCACGGAAGAAAGTCCAATCGATTCCCTGCTCAGGAACGCGAACGGGCCTTAAGTTGGCAAAAAGATCAAGTTCCTTTCTCATTGCCACGTTGGCGCTTTCAATATTGGGCCAGGGATCTCCTGCTCTGGGAGTGGTGGTAGGTCCCTTAAGAATCACGTGGCAGGCTTTAAGTTCGTCCAGAACATCATCAGGAATAGCCTTTCCTGCAGCTACGCGGTTTTCAATAGTAAGGCCATCGATAACCTTAAATTCTATCTTACCTGCTTCTACATCCTTTTTAAGCAGGAACTCAAGCACCCTGGCGGATTCCTTGGTGATAATAGGGCCAATGCCATCACCGCCGCAAACGCCAATTATGAGCTTATCAAGATTTTTATAATCCACAAAATCTTTATCGGCCTTAATCCTTTCGGCACGGGCCTGCTGAGCACGGATAAGCTGCTCAAATTTTTCTACTGCTGCTTTAATATTCTGTTCCATATTTCTGCTCCTTTAGTTGGAAGATTTGGTGAAATTGAGAAGACCGCCTGCAAGCATAATGCCCACAGATCTGCCCGAAAGGGAGGAAACCAATTTATATTCCTTTCCCTTAGTGATATTAACAAGCTTAATCTCCTTTCCCTCAGCCACAGCATCGCGGATATCGGGAAGAGAGAGCATATCGCCCTGGTCGATAGTATCATAATCGGCAGGATCGGCAAAGGTGAGAGGCAGAATACCTGCATTCACAAGGTTGGCGCTATGAATCCTTGCAAAAGATTTTGCAACCACAGCCTTTATTCCGAGATAAAGCGGAACAAGCGCTGCGTGCTCTCTGGAAGAACCCTGGCCATAGTTCTCACCGCCAACGATTATACCTTTACCTGCTCTTCTGCAGTTCTCCGGGAAGTTTTCATCACATCTGGTGAAGCAGAAATTTGAAAGATAAGGAATGTTGGAACGGAAAGGAAGAATCTTTGCGCCTGCAGGCATAATATGGTCGGTGGTGATATTATCGCCAACCTTAAGCACTGCTTCGGCAGTTATTGTTTCGTAAAGGGGCTCGCAGGTGGGGAAAGGCTTAATATTGGGGCCACGAAGAATCTCAACCTTGGCCGCATCTTCCACAGAAGCGGGAGCATCCACCAAATTATCGTTGATAAGGAACTTTTCGGGAAGCTTAACTCCACCGATATTCACATCCAGCTCGGTGGGATCGGTGAAATATCCGGTGAGTGCGCTGGCTGCAGCTGTTTCGGGGCTCACGAGATATATCTGGCCATCGGCTGTGCCGGATCGACCTTCAAAGTTTCTGTTAAATGTTCGAAGCGAAATGCCCTTGGAATTGGGAGCCTGGCCCATACCGATGCAGGGGCCGCAAGCACATTCGAGAACTCTGGCGCCTGCTGCGATAATTGTGGAAAGAGCACCGCAATCGGCCAACATATTAAGAACCTGCTTAGAGCCGGGAGCAATAGCCACGCTCACATCGGGGTGAACTGTCTTGCCCTCAAATATTTTGGCAACCTTAAGCATATCATAGAGCGAAGAGTTGGTGCAGCTGCCGATAAGCACCTGATCAACCTTGATCTTGCCGATTTCCTTAACAGATTTCACATTATCGGGCATATGAGGAGCTGCTGCCAGAGGCTCAAGCTTAGAAAGATCGATATTAATGATCTTATCGTATTCAGCATCGGCATCGGAAGAAAGCTCAACAAAATCTTCTTCCCTGCCCTGTGCCTTAAGGAACTTGCGAGTGATATCATCGGAGGGGAAAATAGATGTGGTAGCACCAAGCTCGGCGCCCATGTTGGTGATAGTGGCTCGCTCGGGCACCGAAAGAGTTTTAACACCTTCTCCGCCATATTCCACAATAGCACCAACGCCACCCTTAACGCTAAGCACGCGCAGCACTTC
The DNA here is from genome assembly GCA_045644025.1 of Acutalibacteraceae bacterium. Taxonomy (GTDB): domain Bacteria; phylum Bacillota; class Clostridia; order Oscillospirales; family Acutalibacteraceae; genus JAZRGE01. The sequence continues at coordinate 39,907 of JAZRGE010000071.1, forward strand.
AAGGATAACATCCTTTGCGGCCACAAAGGGACGAAGCTCACCGGTGAGCTCAACCTTAATCATTTTAGGATAAGGGATATAATATGTGCCGCCACCCATAGCCACGGCAACATCAAGGCCACCTGCACCGATAGCAAGCATACCGATACCGCCGCCTGTGGGGGTGTGGGAATCGGAGCCGATAAGAGTCTTGCCTGGGATACCGAATCTTTCCAAATGTACCTGGTGGCAGATTCCGTTGCCGGGGCGGGAATAATAAATACCGTGCTTTTTGCAGATAGACTTGATAAAACGATGATCATCGGCATTTTCAAAGCCGGTCTGCAATGTGTTGTGATCTATATAAGCAACAGAACGCTCGGTCTTAACTCTATCTACACCCATGGCTTCGAATTCAAGATAAGCCATTGTGCCGGTGGCATCCTGAGTGAGAGTCTGGTCTATTCTAAGGCCAACATCGCAACCGGGCTTCATCTCACCATCAACAAGGTGTGCTTTAATAATTTTTTGTGCAATTGTATAACCCATAATTCAAAGAAATTCCTTTCTGATTTATCAATTTATTATCTTATAATTTGCAGCTTTTGTCAAGTATAGCGGCAAGTTATTTCCCTATTTTTCTACAAAAAAGATTGAAATCATATATATTGTTGTGATACAATGATATTCGATATTTTTCTTGGAGTTGTAACAATGCGTTTTATTTACAAAAAAGTTCTATGTTTTGCTTTAGCAGCCGCACTATGCCTTTCGCTTAGTGGTTGCTTCAGTGCAGATAATCTGGCATCCGATAATTCTTCCACATTGCCCGGCGATCCGATCAATCTCTACACAAGCCGTGATGTTAATCGCTTTATTAAAGATGATGCAAGCGGCAGAATTGTGGTGGATCAATACGGTCAGCCCGTAGCAGATTGCTCTGTGGATGTGGACGGCAACATTCTGCTTAATGGCAGAGTTATTGTGAAGAGCGACAGCGCCGAGCGCTACTTTTTGCCGCGCCTAATGCTTGTTGGCGACACAACATTCGATATTGTTGCAGGCATTGAGTTCCTGCCCGAAGTGGTATTCTTTCCCGAGGATACTGCCTGCAAGGAAATTAAGGTTGAAGTTGTAGACGGCGAATACACCACCAACGAAAAAGGCAACGTGGTATTCACCAACGCCGGAATCGCAACATGCAAGATAATTTCTGTTGCCAACAACGAGCTTATAGATACATGCACCGTCACGGTCTATGCCTCGCCGGAAGAGCTTCCTAAATACGAAAACATCAAGGAGTTTGGCACAAACTATCTTGGCACTGTTTTTGATATCGATGAAGATATCTATCTTGATTGGGTAAATCTCCATCTCGGCAGCTCTTATTATCTTGGCACCGAATACGATGGCAACGATGCCCGCCGCCCCAACGGCGATACACCCGAGGGCAAAAAGCCCGGAATGAATTGCACCGGCTTTGTTTGGCATCTGCTTTCCTACACTGCAGGTATGTCCCATTCCGAAGGAGCCACCATTCCCGGAATGACAGGCTGGTACAATATGTACACAACCTACGATGTGAAAAGATACGTCTTCCAAAGCAAGGAAGATATGCTGGCTTCAGGCAAGCTGGAAAAAGGCGATATAATCTGGATATGGGATCAGAACGGTGAAAACAGCCGAAGCGATACCCACCACATCGGAGTTTATGTTGGAGATGGATATACAGATATTTTCTGGCACTCGCTCAATGGCGCCGATTTCGGCTACCCAATGGATGGAAATATGATCACCCATATCGGTAGTATTGCACAGCCTTCCAGATACGTTGTCTTAGACATGTATAAATAACGCAAAACAAAAAGCCCGTCGACGACGGGCTTTTTTTAATCGAATAGATCCTTAATTCTATCTATAAAGCTCTCACGAGTTTTATAGTTCTTTTTATCGGTGGCTTCATCAAATTGCTTCAAAAGATCTTTTTGCTTCTTCGAAAGATCCTTAGGCACTTCCACCACGATCTTCACGTATTGGTCTCCCCTGCCGCTGTATCTTAGGCGGCTGATACCCTTACCGCGAAGCTTGAATTCATCACCGGGCTGGGTGCCCTCGTGAATTGTGAATTTCACCTTGCCGTCCAGAGTGGGAACACTTATTTCAGCACCCAAAGCTGCCTGAGCAAAAGTAATCGGCACAGTGCAATAGACATCGAATCCATCCCTTTCAAATATGGGGTGAGGACGCACCGATATGTTGATTCTCAAATCGCCTGCAGGGCCACCGTTAACACCGGCATCACCCGCGCCGCGAATATTGAGCACCTGGCCGTCGTCGATACCCGCAGGAACTTCCACAGTCTGCTCGGTAGTCTTCCTTATACGGCCCTTACCGCCGCAGGTATGGCAAGGATTCTCAATGATCTTGCCCTTACCGCCACAGTGATCACACACCTGAGTAGATTGCATAATACCGATAGGTGTGCGCTGCTGCACACGAACCTGTCCTGTGCCGTGGCAATGGGGGCAGGTCTTCACAGTGCTTCCCTTTTCGGCGCCGCTTCCACCGCAATCATCACATTGAGCGATGTTAGTCACCTTAATGGTCTTCTTGCAGCCCTTGGCTGCCTCCTCAAAAGAAAGAACCAGAGTGGCCGATGTGTTGTTGCCCCTTCTGGGAGCATTGAGATTTTCGGCTCTGCCGCCAAACCCACCGCCGAAG
>JAZRGE010000072.1:0-16505 GCA_045644025.1 Acutalibacteraceae bacterium
TATCTTAAAATCGGCCAAAGTCGACTTTAATTCCCAAATCTCAAAGAAAAACTTCTTTCACACATACATTACTCTAAAAAAATAGCACATTCTACAACGTTAGTCAAGTGAATAATTCAACATTTCGACACAAAATGTTCATATTTTATATGTTCCAACCCCTATACATTGTGTTTTTTAAAAAATTAAGCAAATTTTTGTGCTTACCTCCCCACTTTGCTATAAAATGCTTGAAAATTTGAAATAAATAGCATAAAATATTTTTGAATCAACACACGAGCACAAGGAGGATTCATAAATGAACGTTACAAACAATATTAAATACATTGGTGTAAACGATCACAACATCGATCTGTTTGAGGGTCAGTACGTTGTGCCCAACGGCATTTCCTACAATTCTTATCTGATAATAGACGATAAAGTGGCCGTGATGGACACGGTAGACGCCGCCTTTACCCATCAATGGCTGGATAATCTGCAGAACGCTCTGGATGGACGCAAGCCCGATTATCTTATCGTGCAGCACATGGAGCCCGATCACTCGGCCAATATTGCCAACTTTATGAAGGCCTACCCTGATGCTGCTGTTGTAGCCTCTGCCAAGGCCTTTGCCATGATGAAAAATTTCTTCGGCACAGATTTTTCCGAAAACCGCATTGTTGTGGGCGAAGGCGATACCCTTTCTCTCGGCAAGCATCAACTCACATTCGTCACAGCGCCTATGGTGCATTGGCCCGAAGTTATCGTCACCTACGATAGCACCGATAAGGTTCTTTTTTCTGCCGATGGCTTTGGAAAATTCGGTGCATTGGATATAGAAGAAGATTGGGCTTGCGAAGCCAGAAGATATTATATCGGTATTGTGGGCAAATACGGCGCCCAGGTGCAAAACCTGCTCAAAAAAGCCGCCGGGCTGGATATCTCAATCATCTGCCCGCTCCACGGCCCCATTCTTAAAGAAAACTTGGGATACTACCTCGGATTATACAACACCTGGTCTTCCTACCAGCCCGAAGAAGAAGGCATCGTGATCGCCTACACCTCGGTCTATGGCAACACAAAGAAGGCTGTGAATCTCTTAGCCGAAAAGCTTAAGGCCAACGGTTGCCCCAAGGTTGTTGTGAACGACCTTGCCCGTTGCGATATGGCCGAAGCCGTGGAAGATGCATTCCGCTACAGCAAGCTTGTCCTTGCCACCACCACCTACAATGCCGAGATATTCCCCTTTATGCGTGAGTTTATCAATCATCTCACCGAGCGCAATTTCTCCAACAGAACAGTGGCCCTTATGGAAAACGGCAGTTGGGCTCCTCTTGCGGCCAAAGTTATGCGAAATATGATGGATAGCTGCAAGAACATCACCTGGACAGAACACAACGTGCGTATAATGTCGGCGCTTAATGAAGAAAGCATTAATCAGCTGGATGCTATGGCCTCCGAGCTTTGCACCGATTATCTTGCTCTTCAGGATTCCACCGCAAATAAGAATGATCTTTCTGCCCTTTTCAACATTGGCTATGGCCTTTACGTTGTAACCTCCAACGACGGCAAGAAGGACAACGGCCTTATTGTTAATACCGTCACCCAGGTTACAAGCGTGCCTAATCGTGTGGCCGTTACTATCAACAAGGAAAATTACTCCCATCATGTAATCAAGCAGACCGGTGTGATGAACATCAACTGTCTTACCGTTGATGCTCCTTTCAGCGTTTTTGAAACATTCGGTTTCCAGAGCGGCCGAAACACCGATAAGTTTGCCGACACCACTCCCCTGCGCTCCGACAACGGCTTGGTAATACTCCCCCGCTACATCAATTCATTTATGTCGCTTAAGGTGGAGCAATACGTGGATCTGGATACTCATGGGATGTTTATCTGCTCGGTGAGCGAGGCAAGAGTCATTTCCGAGAAGGAAACTATGACCTACACCTATTATCTCGCCAACGTGAAGCCCCAGCCCGAAACAGAAGGCGTGAAGGGTTATGTTTGCAAAATATGCGGCTTTGTTTATGAAGGAGACGAACTGCCCGAAGATTATGTTTGTCCTCTTTGCAAACACGGCGCTGCTGATTTTGAAAAAATAGTTTGATTCAAGGAGGATTCACAATGAACGAAAACAAATTTTTTATCTGCGAAAAATGCGGAAACTTGGTTGGTATGATCAATGCTTCCGGCGTGCCTATGATGTGCTGTGGCCAGAAGATGACCCAGATCGTTCCCGGCACCGTGGAAGCCAGCCTTGAAAAGCATATTCCCGTTGTGTCCGTTGAGGGCAACACCGTGAACGTAGAAATTGGCTCTGTGGCACATCCTATGGCTGAAGAGCACTACATAACCTGGGTTTATTTGCAGACAGATAAAGGCGGCCAGAGAAAGAATCTCAACCCCGGCGAAGCCCCTAAAATAAGCTTTGCACTTTGCGATGAGAAGCCTGTAGCCGTTTTTGCCTATTGCAATCTCCACGGATTATGGAAAACCGATATTAAATAAGGAGGAAAATAAAATGAAATACATTTGTGAAGTTTGCGGCTGGGAATACGACGAGGCCCTGGGCGACGACGATCTTGGTATCGAAGCCGGCACAAAATTTGAAGATCTTCCCGAAGATTTCACCTGCCCCCTTTGCGGCGTAGGCAAAGAAGATTTCGGTGCAGAAGAATAATTAACATCACAAAGGCCTTCGGAAACGAAGGCCTTTAATTTTCCCCAAAATTGCCTCACTTGTTTTTTTCGGCATATTTTGCTATTATAATTGTAGTGAGTTTACTCACGTTCGCAAAAATCAATCACAACCATCACGAAGGGAGTATTGTTTATGAAAAAGCTGTTATGTTTCTGCCTTGTTTTGTTGTTATGTTTTGGCCTTTGCGGATGCAAAAAATCTCTTCCGAAATTATCCGACGATGAAAAAGAAACCATCACATTGGTGGATACTGCGATTGTTAGCGGTACAATCACCAAAAAATTATCTCCCAACGTTTTAGTCTTAGAAGACTGCATCGGCTACAACATGGACGAATGGGGCGATACTGCCTATGTGATCACCGACGATGCAGACGAATGGTGCATTGGGGATGAAATTTCTGTTAAATACACCAAAGCTGATCGACCCAACGATAAATCTCAACCGATCCGAATTTATGCCGAAAGCATTAAAATCATACCGGATCGCAGCGATGTGCTAGTTGGAAAACCCATTATCTATTTCTATCCCGAAACACCTATGGAGCTTTCGGTGAAGGTGGAAATCAACGGTGAATTGACCTGCACCTATCCCGATCACGGCATAGAAGGATGGCAGAATTTCACCGCTTATCCCGATGGCACCTTAGTCTTCCCCGATGGAAAAGAATATTATGCACTTTATTGGGAGGGTGTGCAAAGCACCGATTGGGATTTTTCCAAAGGCTTTTGCGTGCGCGGCAAAGACACAGCTGATTTTCTTGAGTGGGCTCTTGCCGAGCAAGGTTTAACACCCCGTGAAGCCAACGAATTTATCATTTATTGGTTGCCCCTAATGGAACACAACGCCTACAACGTGATATCATTCCAAACGGATAAGTACACCGAGAACGCCACACTCAGTTTTTCCACCAACCCCGATAGCCTGCATCGTGTGTTTATGGCCTATTACGCATCCGAAAAAGCAATAGCCATAGAGCCCCAAAGCTTTGAGCCCTTCCAAAGAGAAGGCTTCACCGTGGTGGAATGGGGCGGCAGCCAAATAAAATAATTTATGCAAAAAAGCCGACGGAGTTCCGTCGGCTTTTTATTGTATGCTCCTTCGATATTGAGAGGGGGCTTGGCCCGTGATCTTCTTAAACTGTTTGCTGAAATGATATTCATCATAAAAGCCAAGGTTGCCTGCCACTTCTTTCACCGACATTTCGGGAAAATTACGAAAATATGCTATGGCCTGTTCCACCTTGAAATTTAATATATATTGATGGATCGTGACTCCAAACAAGGCTTTGAATTTGGTCTCGGCTGTTTTAACAGAAACAGCAGTCTTTTTAGCAAGCTCGGCATTGCTATAGAATCTTTCGGGGCTGTTGTGGATGATGTTCTTTATCCGCTGTGCGATCTCCGCGCTCTCGCTGTATTCTGCGGCGGTGATTTCGCAAAAAAGCAGATCAAAGAAAGCTGATGCTTTTTTATCGTTGCCCGATAGCTTGGCATTCACAACTTCGAAGAAATACTTTTTAATATTGGGATTGCCTGATGCATCTATAAGACTGTTCACAATATTTTCGCTCTCCGCAGGAAAATCCCTATCCAGCTCTGTGGAATCCTTTTTATCCCATTCAAGGTGAAAATACATTGTTTTTGTGTCGGCCTTGCAGGGGGAAACGCCATAGTGATATTGGCCGGCGCTGAGAATAAGCAAGGAGTCTTTTTTCAGTAGAAACTCTTCTCCGTTTTGTCCTATTTTCCATTCCCCGTAGATATTATAGATAAAATCGTGTTGCTGCATTTTTCGGGCAGGATGGACAAACGGCGAATTATAAAAGTTAATATTCGCCTCTGAAACGGTTCTCCTGGCATCTGTATTAATCAAAATCTTCATTCTGAGCACCTCCCCTTTTTTCTTTATTTTACATCCTCTATACTTTTTTGTCAATTTTATATTTATATATTTTATTATAATATAAAGATATATTGTGAGGTGATATTGTGCGCATTTTCGGCAAAGGCTTTAATTTTTCCCAGGATGGCCCCGGCAACAGGCTGGTCTATCATCTATCGGGCTGCAACATGAGATGCATCTGGTGTTCCAACCCTGATGGTATGGAACCGAGTGCAGGCGAAGAACGCAGCGTGCAGGATATAGTAGCCGAATGTATCAGCTGCAAGCCTATGTTCTTTTCAAACGGCGGCGTAACATTCACGGGAGGCGAAGCCACACTTTGGCACAAGGAGCTAATAGAGCTGCTTAAAGCCTTGCAGGCGGCAGGCATCAGCACTGCGTTGGAGACCAACGGCGCTTCCCCCCACCTGCCCGAAATCGCAAAGCACGTTGATTATCTGATTATGGACTTTAAGCACCACGATAGCGATGAGCTTAAGAAATACACCGGCGTGGGCAATGAGATAATCAAGCAAAATTTCGAGCACTTCTGCTCAAGCGGCAGGCAGTTGCACATAAGAATTCCGCTTATAAATAATATCAACACTCAATGCCCCGAGGCTTTTGCAGATTATTTTGCAAAGCACAACACCGAAAACGTGGTCTTTGAATTCCTTGAATACCACGAATACGGCAAAGAAAAATGGACAAGTGAATACAAGGTAAAAGACGGGTTTATCACCCGTGAAATATTGGAAAATTTCAAACAAACATTTGCATCGCGCGGATTAAAAACTACAACTACTTAACGGAGGTACCACTATGAAAAACATCTACAAAAGCGGTGAGCTTACCACAATGGCCAAGGCTCTTTATCAGGAAGAGCGCAAAATAAAGAGGCTCGATGGCTGGTTTATCGCCAAAGAGACCGAAATGCTTAACGACGAAAAATACAAGGATATGCCTGCCGAAATAAAGAAGGCCTATCTTGTTTGCGAAGTGCTCAAGGCCATTCCCCTTTCTTTGAGCGACAACGCTGTATTTGTAGGCGCTCAGAGAGATGCCTTCGCACGCAGCTACGCCCTTATCAATCCTTCCTTCACCGTGGAAGGCTTCTCGGGCTATTGCGATCCCATGGCAATCTACAACGACATTGAGCCCAACGAAGAATTCACCGAAGAGAGAATCAACAAGGTTCGTGAATTCACCGCCAAGAGCAAGATGGTTGAGATGCTCAACAAGACCTACGGCGAAGCCGAAGACTACACCAAAGAAGTTATCTTCTTTGTGGAGCAGGTTACAGGCCATGTTATTCCCGATTTCAAATACGCCCTTAAATACGGCGTGGACAAGATGATTGCCGAGGCAGAAGAGAAAGACGGCGAGTTCTATAAGGCTGCCGCTGTTGTTCTCAATGGCGTGAAGATCCTTATAAACAGATACCTGGAACTTATTGCTGCCCAGAAAGCCACCTGCAACGAAGCTCGCTTGGCTCAGCTTGAATATCTGGAAAAATCTCTTAAGAATATTTGCGGCGGCCCTGCCACCAATCTTTACGAAGCCTTCCAGCTTTATCTCCTTCTTTGGGAGATCATGTGCTTAGAGCAGGCTCCCAACCCCTATGCTTTCTCTCTCGGTAATATCGATCGCGTGTTTGAGCCCTATCGCGGCGAGCTCACCCGTGAAGACGCTGCCGAGCTTTTCCGCCACTTCCTTGTTTTCTACAACGTGGGCGACAGAAGCTGGGCTATTTCCCAGAACGTGCTTGTAGGCGGCCGTGATATGGAAGGCAACGATCTTTCCAACACCATGACCTACGCCATCATGGATGCTTATTTTGATATGAATCTTCCCCAGCCTATCCTTTCTGTGAAGCTTCATAAGAACACTCCTCAGAAAATGTACGAGGAAATGGGCCGTTTCTTCTTCAGCCCCGGTGTGCTCACTCCTTCCCTTTTCAACGACGATGCCGTTTTCCAGATTCTCGAGAACGATGGAATCGATGCAGAAGATATCCCCAACTACAGCGTTGCAGGTTGCCAGGAGCCCCTTATTATGGGTAAGGACAACGGCAACACCACCAACAGCTGGCTCAGCCTGCCCAAGGTGCTGGAAATGGTTCTGCTTGGCGGCACATCCGCTATCACCGGCGATAAGCTGATGGAAACCGAAGATTTTGATCTTGCCGATATCCGCGGCGCCTTCTATAAAACGCTGGATAAGGTGCTGGACGAAATGGTGAAATCTGCCAACGGCGCATCCGTTGCTCTGGCCGAGCTTAAGGTTCCCTTCCTTAGCTGCTTTATGGGCGGTATGGAAACAGGTACCGATATGCGCGATCCCAACAAGCAGGGCACTAAGTACAACGGAAGCGGCTGCCTTGTGCACGGTCTCACCGTGCTGGCCGATTCCTTTATTGCTATCGATAAGTTTGTAGAAAAATATCCCGATGGCAAGGCAACACTCATCGATGCTCTCAAGAAGAACTTCGAAGGCTACGAGGAGCTTCATCAGTTCCTGCTGAGCTGCCCCAAGTTTGGCAACAACATTGAAGAAGTTGATAACGAAGCTCGCGAGATCGCCGTTAAGGTCTGCGATATGCTTTCCGCCCGCAAGAACTATGTGGGCAATCCTTTCCGACCCGACTTTGCCAGCCCCTCCACCCATCTCACCTACGGCTACTGGGTGGGCGCTACTCCCGATGGCAGAAGCGCAAGAGATATGTTTGGCTATGGTGTGGATCCGCTCTACGGCGAGGCTTCCAACGGTCTTGGCTTCAGGATGCTCTCCAATATGAAGCTTCCCTTCGAGAAATTCCGCGGCGGCTACGCTTCCCATCTCGGTATCGATCCCAAGTTCTTCGATGGCGCCGATACAGCTGTGAAGGGCGTTCAGTTCTATGAGCGTGTTATCAATCCCCTTTTCTTCAACGAAATGGCCGAGGGTGTTTCTCCCTTCTATCTCTATGTGAACGTAACCACTCCCGAAACCCTCAGAAAGGTGCTGGCCGAGCCCGAAAAGTACGCTCCCAGCGGAGTTTACATTATGAGAATTCACGGCACATTCGTAAACTTCCTGGATCTCTCTCCCGAGATTCAGCAGGATATTATCACCAGGCTGGATCTTAAATCCACCACAATCGGTTGCTAGGAGAATCATTATGAAGATCACAGAACCTCTGTTTTTTGAACGAAACCGTGTTGGCCGTGTTTACACCGGCGGAATGCTTTTCAACGGCCTTTTCGGAGATGAACCCGTTGATAACTATGAGCCCGAGGAATGGATTGCTTCGGGTGTGAAGGCTATCAACAAAATCTCCAAAGGCCCCAAGGAAGGCGTCTCCAAAATCGCAGGCACCGATGTATATTTCGATGAGCTGCTGGCCGAAAATGCCGATGAGCTGCTTGGCCACGGCAAAAAATTTCGCATACTTGTGAAGGCTCTGGACAGCGCAATCCGCCTGCCTGCTCAGGTTCACCCTGATAAGGCCTTTTCTCAGCAGCACTTTAATTCCACCTATGGTAAGACAGAGTGCTGGCTGATTCTGGACACACGCCCCGATGCTAAGATATTCTTCGGCTTTAAGGACGGTGTTACCAGAGCAGATCTGGAAAAAGCTGTGGACGACAGCCTCACCGACCCTGATGCAATGGAAAGGCTTATGAGAGAGATCAACCCCAAGGTGGGCGATTTCTTCCTTGTTCCTGCCAAGACAGTTCACGCCATCGGCAAAGGCTGCCTTATCCTCGAAGTTCAGGAGCCTACCGATTTCACAATTCAGCCCGAGCACTTCTGCGGCGAATATAAGCTTTCGGAAGATGAGATGTTTATCGGTCTGGAAAGAAGCGTTGGCCTGGATTGCTTCAATTTCGGTGAGCCCCCCAAGGCTCAGCTTTTCCCCAAGGTGCTGGAGCAGAAAGAAGGCTACACTAAGGAATCTATGGTTGGCCCTGCCAACACCGATTGCTTTATTGTTGATAAAATCAATCTCACAGGCGGCGAGTACACCCCCGCTTTAGACGATAACTATGCTATCTACATCGTTGTGAACGGTGAAGGCACCATCAGCGGCGAAAACTATAGCAGAAGCCTTAAGCGTGGAGATTATTTCTTTATGCCTGCCTGCCTTATGGGTAAATTCAAGATCAGCGGCAACATCGAAGTTGTAGAATGCTATTAAGGAGAAAAGATTATGCAGGCAATTGGCATTGATATTGGCACAACAAGCATCTGCGGCGTGGTAATAGATACCGAAAGCGGCAAGTTGATCAAGAGTGTCACCAAAAACAGCAACGCTTTTATCCCAACTGAAAACACCTGGGAAAAGATCCAATCTGTGGAGAAGATAATCTCCATTGCAGATAGCATTCTGGAAGAATGCATCAGCGAGGAAACAGCGGTGATAGGTGTTACAGGCCAGATGCACGGCATTGTTTATACAGATGCCGAAGGCAAGGCTGTGAGCCCCCTTTACACCTGGCAGGACGGCCGTGGCAACCAGCCCTACAAAGGCACAACCTACGCCGATTATCTCAACAGCCACAGCGGCTATGGCAACGTAACCGATTTCTACAATAAAGAAAACGGTCTTCGCCCCGAAAGCGCTGTGAACTTCTGCACTATTCACGATTATCTTGTGATGCACCTTTGCGGCCTAAAAAAAGCCTTGGTGCACACAAGCGACGCCGCATCATTCGGCTGCTTTGATATAAAAAACAACACTTTTTCCTATGATAACGGAGTTGATGTTGTGGCCGACTACAGAATTGCAGGCTATCACAACGGAATTCCCGTTTCGGTTGCCATAGGCGATAATCAGGCCAGCGTGCTCTCTTCCCTTTCGGGTGAAGACGACATTCTGCTGAATGTCGGCACAGGAAGCCAGATATCCCTTGTGGCAGACCATATCGTGGAAGCAGACAACATTGAAACACGCCCTTATTTCGAAGGCAAATATCTTATTGCAGGCTCCGCTCTCTGCGGTGGCCGTGCCTACGCCGTGCTTAAGGAGTTTTACCGCAGCCTGCTTTCATATTTAGGTCCTATCGAAGAAGGCGCTGTATATGGCATTATGGATAAGATGCTGGAAGCCGATACAGATTGCACCCTTTCGGTAGATACTCGTTTCTCCGGCACCCGTGCAGACGAATCTATCCGCGGCAGCATCACGAATATTTCCACCGAGAACTTTACCCCCGCCCAGCTTTCTAAGGGCGTTCTTCAGGGTATGACAGACGAACTCTTTGAAATGTACAGCGATATGGGAATCAAGAAGAGCGGCGTTGTAGGCTCGGGTAACGGTATCCGCCGCAATAAAGCTCTCGCCGAGATCGCCGCAAAGAAATTCGGCAGCAAGGTAAAGATTCCCTGCCACACAGAAGAAGCTTCTTTCGGTGCCGCAATGTTCGGTATGGTAGCAGCAGGTATCTGCAAGAACGCCGCCGAGGCACAGAAATTTATCCAGTACATTTCGGAATAAAGGAGAATAGAAAATGAAGAAATTTATGCTTGGATGCAACTATTGGGCTTCCCACGCAGGCATTGAAATGTGGAACCAATGGGATCCCGAACAGGTAGATAAGGATCTGGAGCTTCTTAAGGGCTTTGGTATCAAATATCTGCGTGTTTTCCCGGTATGGCCTCATTTTCAGCCCGTAGTGCCCCTTTACGGCCCCGGCTGGGTTAAAGTATATATGCTTGCGGGCAACAGAAGGCCCACCAACCCTTGGTATCTTGACGACGTTATGATGGATCGCTTCGGCGAGTTTTGCGATATTGCCGAAAAGCACGGCATGAAGCTCATCGTTGGTCTTATCACCGGCTGGATGAGCGGCAGACTCTACGTGCCGCAGGCTGTATTTGGCAAGAACCATTTCACCGATCCCCTTTCCCTTTCTTTCCAGCAGAGATTTATTCGCGGCTTTGTTCCTGCTTTTAAGGATAAACCTGCAATTCATTCCTGGGATCTGGGCAACGAATGCAACGTTATGTCTGATCCCGGCAGCAGAACCGGTGCCTACAACTGGGCTTCCATTATCTCCAACGCAATCCGTGCTCAGGATCCGGATCACCCCATTGTTTCGGGCATGCACGGCCTCACTGTTGAGGGCAACTGGGCTATTGAAGATCAGGCAGAAAACACCGATATGCTCACAACTCACCCCTACTCCGCTTGGGTCCCCCACTGCAACAACGATTCTATCACTTCGTTCCGCACTCTGCTTCACGCCACAGCCGAAAGCTATTTCTACACCGCCATCGGCAAAAAGCCCTGCCTTGTGGAAGAGATCGGCACTTTGGGAGTAAACGTTTGCACCAATAAGAGTGCTGCAGATTTCCTTAGAGCCAATATGTTCTCCAACTGGGCCAACGGCAATGCAGGCGTGCTTTGGTGGTGCGCTCACGAGCAGGACAAACTCACCTTCCCGCCCTACAACTGGAATATGATGGAGCGCGGCCTTGGTATGACAGATACCAACATGAAGCCCAAGGAATATCTTATCGAAATGAGCAAGTTCAACGATTGGCTCCAGGCTTTGGATTTTGAGATCGAAGCCCCCAAGACCGATGCTATGGTGCTACTCTCCAAGGGTCAGGATCATTGGGGCATGGGCTATATGAGCTTTATTCTTGGCAAGCAGGTAGGCCTAAACTTCGAATATCTTGCACCTAACAAGGATATTCCCAAAAGAGATTTCTATATTATGCCTTCCACCCGCGGCGAGACAGTGCTTTACTCCGAGCACTACGAGCAGCTTAAGGCTCGCGTGAGAGAGGGTGCCACCCTCTATATCAGCAACGACGATGCTTATTTCACCGAGCTGGAAGAATTCTTTGGTTTCCAGGTTGTTGAGCGTGAAAACACCTGGGTCGGCGGCAACTTTAAGCTTGGCAATGACGAGATTCCCTACGCCGCAGGCCGCAAGATCGTGCTGAGAGCCACAACAGCCGAAGTGCTGGCAAACGATGCCGATGGCAACCCCATGCTTCTTTGCCACAAATATGGCAAGGGCAAGATCTACTTCCTCAACTTCCCTCTGGAAAACTATCTTTGCCCCATCAATCACGCCTTCGATGGCAACGCTCACAAGGTTTACGAATACGTGCTGGCCGATCTTTTAGCCAAGAAGGAAATTCGCAAAAAGCATCCTAAAGTTGGCCTCACAGAGAATGGCAACATTATCACATTGGTCAACTACTCGGATGAAACCGTGGATCCCGGCCTTAGCCTTGGCGGCAAGCAGATCGATAAGATATACCGCGGCGCCGTGGATAAGATCGATCCCTTTGATGCATTAGTGTTCTCTATAAAATAATATAAAAAGAAACGGCTCAGTTGATTTCAACTGAGCCGTTTCTTATGCTTCAAATTCTTCAAAAATTGAGATCCAGCCGCTCTTTTGAGCTTCGTCGTGCTGTTCCTTGGATTTTATAGTCCAGCCCACAGCCTGCATTTTCCAAAGCCTGCGGCAAAGGAAATTACTTAAGGTATCGCTGCGGCGCTTAAATTCATAGGCCACGAAATCGGGTTTTGAAAGAAAATTCACCAAATGGTGAGTGAGCATAAACTTAATGGGGAAAGAAAGTTTTTCCTTGGTCTTAAAGAAATTTGTAGAAAGTTGCCCGCGTATCACATCGGGTCTATTCTTTTTAAGCCACATAACACATCTGGGATCAAAGGATTCAATGCAGTATTTCACATTATATTTATCCAGCATATCGCAGGCGGCCTTGGCAAGCATTGCGTGGTTTTTATCCACGGGCTTCAGCTCCACGATCAAGGGAGCTCCGCCCTCAAAAAGCTTCAGCACGTCTGCAAACTGCGGAATCGTTTCATTAGTGCCCTCCAGAGAGTAGTTTTCAAGGCTTGCGGTGTTCAGATCCTCTACCCTTCCTGCGGCGCCTGTAGTGCGTTTAAGAAGAGAATCGTGTATCACGGCAAGATTGCCATCTTTCAAAAGATGGATATCAAGTTCTATGCCGTAGCCCTTTTCCTTAGCGGCGGCAAAAGCAGCCATAGAGTTCTCGGGCAAGCCGTTGCCGTGGAATCCACGATGGGCATAGGAATATTTGCGAAGCAGTTCCAGTTCTTTCTTGCCGCTTCTGCCTTTAATTGCCAGAAGATAAAGGATCACCAAAAGGATTATCACGGCAGGTATCAGCCACCACATAGAAATTAGTCCTCCACGTCAAAGGCTTCCAGGCCTTTTTTTGCTTCGGGCTTGGAATCTCCGTGCTTAACCATAC
This sequence comes from Acutalibacteraceae bacterium, assembly GCA_045644025.1. GTDB lineage: Bacteria > Bacillota > Clostridia > Oscillospirales > Acutalibacteraceae > JAZRGE01. The sequence goes on from JAZRGE010000072.1 coordinate 12,815, forward strand.
CCATCGTGAGGAAGGAAATAAACACAGCCACAGCGGCATAGATAAAGAGCGATTCATAAGCCACGTTCTTAAGTAACCAGCCTGCCACGATGGGAGTGACAATCTGGGCTATCATGGAGAAGGTGTAGTAAAGGCCCGTGTATTTGCCCACGTCCGAACCGGCACACATTTCCACAACCATAGGGAAACTGTTCACGTTGATAGCCGCCCAGGCAATACCTACCAGCACGAACAGCACGAAAAGTGCAGGAGAGAACTCCTTGAACGTGAGAGTGTAGATAAATGCCAGGAAGAAACTGGCGGCAAGCAAGAGTGCACCGAAGCGAATAACCTTGCGGCGACCGATCTTGGCAGAAATATTGCCAACGGGAATATAGCTGAGCATAGCACCGGCTGTGGCAACAAGCAGGCAAAGACCTGTGCCGCCAACACCCTTGCCCCAAACGTTATCAACGTACACCGAGAACCAGGTTGTAACACCGTTGTAGCCAATATACCAAAAAGATACCGAAAGAAGCAGGAAGAGAAGGCTGAACTTTACTCCCTTGGGAAGTTTGGCACCCTTTTCGGTCTGCTCGGTAAGTTCTTCTTCGGGATGCTCGTTTTCATATTCTTTTTGCTTTGCCACTAACTTAGGCTCGTTTACAAAAAGGAAAAGCACAAGCAACGCCAAAAGCATTATACCGCCAACGATTGCGAACAAGGGCAGATATGTCTCGTGCTCGGATTCTTTTGTTTTATAAATAAATGTGGTGAGCAACAAGAAGAGTGCTCCACCGATAGCGCCCATAAGATTAATAATGGCATTGCCCTTAGAGCGCAGGGGTTTAGGTGTCACATCAGGCATAAGAGCCACGGCAGGGCTGCGATAAATACCCATAGAGATAAGCAACAAACCCAGAGCCACAACAAAAAGCAACAGCTTGTTGTTGGAAGGAGCTGTGTGATAGCTGCCTGCAATAAAGGGCAGAGTCATCATAAACATAACAGCCAGCACCGTACCAACGAATATGTAGGGGCGCCTGCGTCCCAACGGGCTCTTACATCTATCAGAAAGAGCGCCGAATATAGGCAGAAGGAAAACAGCCAGAATATTATCGGCCGCCATAATCGAACCGGTGTAAACCTCGTCGAGATGGAAGGTATTGGTGAGCAGCAACGGAGTAAGGGTATCGTAAAGCTGCCAGAAAGCGCAGATGGAAAGGAACGCGAAGCCAACCAGAGTGGTGTTCTTAACATTCAGTTTCATTTTTCTTTCTCCTTAATTATCTTTTTACAAAATATTCCTCGTACCACACAAGGAATGCATATATCGTCCAAACTTTGCGCCAATTATCGGAATTGCCGCCCACATATTCATCGAATATGGCCTTTATAGCATCCACATTGAAGAACTCTTCGGCAATAGGGCTATCGAAAAGGCGTTTAACATCCGCATTATATCGGTCGTCTGCCATCCACATTCTGATGGGCACCACAAAGCCCAACTTTTTGCGGAAGGAAATCTCTTCGGGAAGCACCTTGGATGCGGCTGTGCGAAGTGCCACCTTATTTTGCTCTTCGTTCACCTTATAGCAAGAAGGTACCCTTGCCGCAATATCAAAGATGCGAAGATCGGTGAGCGGCATTCTGACTTCCAGACCTGCGGCGGTGCTCATTTTATCAACGTTGAGATAAATATCGCCTTCCAGCCACACCTGGATATCTACGTCCGACATTTTGGAAAGCGGATCCAGGCCTTCGTTTTCAACATACAGATCCTTCACAAGATCAATAGGCAGGAAGTCTTCCTTATAGTATTTAAGGATCGCCTTTTTTTCGTCTTCCTTCATAATGTTGGTGTTGCCCACATAGAAGGTTTTTAGATTTTCACCATATCTTTCGGCGTTGCGATACATATTGTAGCCGCCGAAAAATTCATCGGCTCCCTCACCCGAGTAGCAGATATCGGTGTGCTCAGCAGTTGCCTTGCAGCCCAGTGCAAAAGCCACAGCCGATGCATCGCCTAAAGGCTGCTCCATATTGTACATCACATAAGGCACAGCGGCAAAATATTCTTCCGGTGTGATAAGGCATCGGTTAAACTTTCTGCCAAGGATTTTTGCGGTTTCGGCTGCCATACCCGATTCATCCAACCTGCTGTCGTCGTATCCACAGGAGTTGCAGGCCTTAGCATCCGATACAGCCAGCACGTAGGAAGAATCCACACCACCCGAAAGGAAACTTTCAACGTATTCGCCATTTTCCTTAACTTCAGTCATAATTTCGGCCAAAGTGGTGTGAATCTCATCAGCCCATTCATCCAAGGTTTTGGTTGTATCCGGCTTAAAATAGGGTTTCCAATAGCGCACGATAGTGTTCTTATTTCCACTTCTCCTAAGGTATCTGCCGGGCAAAAGCTTCTTAACGCCCTTAAAGAAGGTATCTTCACCTGTTGTGTATGTCATTGTGAGATAAATCTGCAGAAGATCTTTATTCAGCTCTTTTTTGAAGCCGGGCTGCTTCATAATGGCTCTTATATCGGTGGCACAATAAAAATCTCCGTTTTCGGCCTCATAATAATAGAAAGGCACGGTGCCAAACTGATCCCTAAGGCAGAACATTTCCCCTGCCTCATTATCCCAAACAGCAAAAGCAAACATTCCATAGATATGCTCTGCCATATTGCCGCCCCACTTTTCGTAGGCTGCAAGAATAATAGCCTCTTCCCTTTCCCTGCGTCTAAGAGTTTTATCCACTCCAAGCTGATCACAAAGAGAAGCCCAATTTCTTATATGGCCTTTGTAAACCTTTAATTCCTTCATTTTAAGACCTCACATTTTCTGCAAAATCAATTTAATTATAATCTACCATATTTTTCGACAATGTTCAACACCACAATTAAAAATATTCCCAACTTTTGTTTTGACTCACAGGTGGCATAATATTCATTAAATTCGCAAAATCAACCCACTATTGAAAATTTCAATAACATATGATACTATAATTAAAAATACCGAACAGGGGCGATGATGATATGAGCAAAAAAATCAGCATTTCCGGCGGAAGACTCCAAGCAACCTACGGCGCAGAAGAAGCGCTGAGAATTATGAAAGAAGCCGGCTTCGACGGCATCGATTTTGATCTGGACTGTTACCGCGGCAACGGCAAGCTGCCCAATATAATCACTATGCCCCAGGATGAATTCGAGGCATATTTTAGGAATCTTCGTTCTATTGCCGATGAGATAGGCCTGGAAATTCCTTCTGTCCATAGCAATCTGGATGGATATGTGAAGGATATGGAAAAGAACGAATGGCTGCGTGCAAAAGCCAGGCGCGATATTGAGGCTGCTTCTATTTTGGGAGCAAAATACTGCGTTATTCACTCTGTTTCCAATCTGCGCTGGGGTCTGGATGCCGATCCCAAGATGCTTCACCAGCTCAACCAGAAGATGTACGAGGATTTCACCCCTTGGGCTGAGCAGTTTGGCGTGTGCCTCACATTGGAAAGCTTTGGCGGCTGCACTGTAGACGGCGTACGCGGCTACGATTATTTTGCGAATCACAAGGCTATGTGCCATGAATACGATTCTATCAAGACTGAACACAAAGCCTTCTGCCTTGATAGTGGCCACACAAACGTGGCTGTTGGCGGTGGTTGCCTTTCGGTGCCCGATTATATTCGATATTTCGGCAGCAGAATCAAAATG